>JALYLZ010000063.1 GCA_030774015.1 Actinomycetota bacterium
GGCCCGGCGCGCCGCGCTGGACGCGCAGGTGGCCGGCCTCCGGCAGGAAGCCGATGCGCTCGCGGAGCCGTTCGGCGGCGAGCCGCCCGACGTCGGGGCCCTCCGCGACGCCGTCCGCCGTGTGGCCGAGCTGTCCCACCGCGTCGCCGAGCTCCGCGCGGAGCGCCGCCGCCTGGATCAGGAGACCGTCGACCTGGCCCGGATCGAGGAAGCGCTGGCCGAAGCGGAGGAAAAGCTCGAGGCGCTGGCCGCCGAGGCGGAGGGTCTGTCGTTCGACGCCGAGGAGTTCGCCCAGCTGACCGCGGAACGGGACGACGCGGAGGGCTCCCTCGAAGCCGCGCAGGCGGCCGAGCGCGACGTGCAGGCCGTGCTCCGCGAGGCGGAGAAGGCGGTGAGCGTCCTGGAGGGCCGCCTGTCCGAGGCCCGGGAGACCGAGCGCCGGGTCGGCGACCTCCGAACCGAAGCTCGGTACCTGGAACGCACGGGCATGCTCCTGGACGGGTTCCGGGACCACCTGGTCACCCGAGTGGGGCCGGAGCTGTCCCGGGAGGCCGAGATCCTGTTCCGGGACCTCACCAACCACGAGTACGACGACCTGCGCATCGACGACGAGACCCTCTCCATCCAGATCGCCGACGGCGAGGCCTACCACCCGATCGAACGGTTCTCCGGCTCGGAGACCGACCTGGCCAACCTGGCCCTACGCGTGGCCATCTCCGCCCATCTGTCCAGGGTCTCGGGGGCCGACCTCGGAATGATGGTCCTGGACGAGGTGCTGGCGTCGCTCGACGTCGAGCGCAAGGACCTGTTCGTCCAGGCCATGGGCCGTCTGTCGAACCACTTCCACCAGCTGTTCGTCATCACCCATGCCGAGCAGGTGAAAGACCAGTTCCCCGCGGCCATCGAGGTCCGCAAGGTGGGCCGGCGGCGCAGCCAGGCCGCCCTCGTCTAGCATCCCCTGTCGTGGAACCGGACCTCACGCCACGCACGGTTGCGCACTCCGAGGTCATGCTGGTCCAGCAGATGACCCAGCTGGAGGCGAACCTCCTGGGGAACGTGCACGGCGGCGTGATCATGAAGCTCGTCGACAACGCCGGCGGGCTGGCCGCCATGAAGCACGCGGGAGGCCCGGTGGTCACCGCGTCCCTCGACGAGATGGCGTTCATCGAGCCGGTGTTCGTGGGCGACGTGGTGACCGTCCGCGCCTCGGTCAACGACGTCGGACAGACCTCGATGGAGGTGGGCGTGCGCGTGGACGCGGAGAACTACATCGGGACCCGCAAGGTCCACACCTCCAGCGCCTACCTCGTGTACGTGGCCCTGGACGGTGCGGGCCAGCCTCGCCTCGTCCCGCCGCTGGTGGCCGAGACGCCGGTACAGCAGCAGCGCCAGCGGGAGGCCAAGCTCCGCCGGGAGGCCCGTCTGTCCCGCAACGAGGCCATCAGGAAAGCCCGGGCCAACGAGGGCGAGAGGGCCTGAACGAAGGACGAACCGTTCATGCGGTGATCGGCGCGACGAATACTGGCGTGGTGGTGGGCTGGGGGGCGCCGGGCGCCTGCTCCACGGTCACCGCCATCTGGTTCGCGCCGGACAGGTCGAGCGCCAAGTGCACGATGGCCTGCGTCCCGGACGGGGTGAACGTCCCGCTCGGGGCCGGCGGGTTGTTCCCCCGGAACGTCCACAGCTCGTAGACCTTGCCGGACGGGGGCGTCGGAAGGCCGGATCCCACCACGAAGGCCGAGCGCTCGCCCGGACGGTACGCCAGCGTCAGCGCGCCCTGCCCGGGCCCGTGGAACTGCACGATGCGGGGACCCTGGGCCAGGAACGCGGCCAGCGCCGCGGTCTGCCCGTTCTGGCGCGGGGCGAACAGGTAGCCGCCCAGCCCGCCAGCGAACAGCAGCACGGCAGCCGCTGCGGCCGCCAGCCACCGCCGCGGGCCTCCCGGCCGAGAGACCGCAACGGCCGGCTGGAACGCCCGCCCCATGACCTGGTCCTCGAAGCCTTCCCGAACCGGAGACGGAACGAGGGCGAACGCGAGCCGGCCGGCGACCTCGTGGGTCTCCACCTCCATCCGGCGGCACTGCTCGCACGAGGCGCCGTGCTCCGCCCACAGCTGATCGAGCTCGGCGTCCTGGCCCGGGCTCGATCCGCCGAGGGCCTGCGCGGCCACCAGCTCCTCGATCCGCTCGTGCACGTTCATCGCCATCGGGTCGCTACTTTCAAGTCCTCATCGTTCCATCCACATCAGCGCCGCCCGGAGGCGGCGCATCCCGAGCAGGCACCTCGACTTCACCGTACCCAGCGGCAGCGCCAGCCGGGCCGCGATCTGTGTTTGCGACAGCCCCCCGAAGTACATCAGCTCGATGACCTGCCGCTGCTCGCCCGGCAGGTCCTCCAGCGCGCCCCGGACGGCGGCGCGTTCCTGAGGAAGGCCGATCTCCTCCACGACCACCTCCCCGGGATCCTCCGGCGGCGGCCCGGGCAGCGCGACGGACTCCTCGGCCCTTCGCCGCTGCGCCTCCTCCCGCCGCACCAGGTCGACGGCCCGGTGGTGCACCGTCGACATCAGCCACGCCCGGACGGACCCCCGCTCGGCGTCGTATCCGGCGGGATTCCGCCACACGGACAGGAACGCCTCCTGCACGGTGTCCTCCGCCAGGTGCGGCTGGTGCAGGACCCGCCGGGCCAGGGACAGCGCCGTGGGGGAGTACCGGCGGAACAGGCGCCGGAACGCCTCACGGTCGCCGCTCCCGATCCTGCGGATCAGGTCGCGGTCGCGCGCCTCCCCCAGGTCAGCGGTCGCCATGGCCGGGACCGGGATGCGTTCGCTCGACGCGCGGTGCACGAGGTGGAGGTGGTGGCCCAACGGGCTCCTTCCTGCTGCGATTCCATGGAGATTCGCAACACGAGGGGCCCCGGATCGGTCCGGTGAGGCTGATGGTGCGGGCGGGCAGGACGCTCATCCGGCCTCGAGGCTGGCGTGGATCTTGTCCACTGAACCGGGGTTCTCCAGGCTGGAGAGGTCGCCCGGGTCCTGGCCCAGCACGGTGGCCCGGATGGCCCGGCGCACGATCTTGGCGGACCGCGTCCGGGGGAGCTCGTCCACGAACACGATCCGGTCGGGCTTGAACGACTTTCCGAGGTGGTCCGCCACGACCCCCTTGAGCTCGGCGGCGAGCTCCTCGGAGGCCTCGGCGCGGGGCTTGATCACCACGAAGCACCAGATGGACTCGCCCTTGACCTCGTGGGGGACGCCGACGGCGGCCGACTCCGCCACCGCGGGATGGTGGGCCAGCGCGCTCTCCACCTCGGCCGGCCCCAGGCGCTTGCCGGCCACGTTCATGGTGTCGTCGCTTCGCCCGTGCAGGAACCAGAACCCGTCCTCGTCCACCGTGGCCCAGTCCCCGTGCATCCACACGTCCGGCCACCGCGACCAGTACGTCCGCAGGTACCGGTCCGGGTCCTTCCACACTCCCCGGGTCATGGCGGGCCACGGCTTCTTGCACACCAGCTCGCCGACCTCTCCGGGGCCCACCGGTTTCCCATCAGGTCCCCACACGTCGACGTCCATGCCCAGCGCGGGACCCCGCAACGTGGTGGCCTTGAGGTCGGTGATGGGCAGCGGGGACAGGAAGCATGCCCCGACCTCGGTCCCCCCGGAGATGTTGATGATCGGGCACCGACCCCCGCCCACGTGCTGCAGGAACCACAGGTAGGGGTCCGGGTTCCAGGGCTCGCCGGTCGATGCCAGGATCCGCAGGCTGGACAGGTCGTGCTTGCGGACGTGCTCCTCGCCCTCGGGGATCAGGGCCCGGACCAGCGTCGGCGAGATCCCGAGCGTGGTGATGCGGTGCCGCTCCACGATGTCCCACAGGCGATCGGGGGCGGGGTAGTTCGGCGCGCCCTCGAACAGGAACACCGTGGCCCCCAGCGCGCCGGCTCCGACGATCTCCCACGGCCCCATGATCCAGCCCAGGTCGGTGACCCAAAACAGGATCTCGTCGGGATGCAGGTCTGTCTGGTACGCGACCTCCTCGGTGATCTTCACGGTGAAGCCACCGTGGACGTGCACGGAGCCCTTGGGCTTCCCGGTGGTGCCGCTCGTGTAGGCCAGCAGCAGCGGGTGCTCGGGGTCGAGATGGCGGGTCTCGAACCGCTCCGGCTGCCGCGCCAGCAGCTCGTCCCACCAGACGTCGCGCCCTCGGTTCCAGGCAACCTCGGCGCCTAGTCTGGGCCAGACTACTACGCGCTGGACCGACGGCGACTCGTCAGCGGCCTCGTCCGCAACCGCCTTCATGGCCACCGCGGTGCCCCGCCGGAGCGACCCGTCCGCAGTGATGAGCACCTTCGCGCCGGCGTCCTGGAGGCGGGTGGCCACCGCGTCCGCGGCGTACCCCGAGAAGATCGGCACATAGATGGCCCCGAGCTTGGCGCAGGCCAGGGTGGCCGCGACGGTCTCGGGAGCCATCGGCATGAAGATCCCGACGGTGTCCCCCTCGGCCACTCCCAGTTCGGCCAGCCCGCCGGCCAGCCGGTCGGCCATCTCCCGCAGCTCGCGGTAGGACACCGCGCGCACCCCGCCGTCCTCGCCCTCCCACAGGACCGCGACCTTCTCGGGAGTCCGCTCGGCCCACCGGTCCACGCAGTTGTGCGCCAGGTTGATCGACCCCCCCGTGAACCACCTGGCCCACGGGATGCCGTCCGTGGCGTCGAGGACCCGTTCGTACGGCTGGTAGAACTCGATCCCGAGGTCCTTCACCACGGCGTCCCAGAACCACTCGACATCGTCCTGGGACCGTTTGACCAGCTGGTCGTAGGTGGCGATCGCGTTTGCGCGCATGAACCGCGTCACGTTGGCCCGCTCGACGTACTCCTCGGTCGGACTCCACACGATCGTCATCGACTCGGACGCTCCCTGCCACGCGATCCCGGGTACCCTTGCCCTGGCGTGGCAAAGACTATTGAACACCGCCCCGAGACGGCCCCGCAGGCCCCGCGCCGCGGGCCCCGCCGGTGGCCCCGGGTGCTCTTCCTCGCGGTGTCGTCGGTGCTGTCGATCGTGCTGGCCGCGGGCTCGGTCTGGGCGATCCAGTTCTACAAGCACGCAGACAGCACGCTCGGGCATGTGGGCCACGACGCGAAGTCCAGCGGAGAGGACACGGTCATCCACGATCGCCTCGGCCGCTGCGCGAAGGGAATCTGCAACTACCTCGTGCTCGGCAACGACTCCCGAAAAGGGTTGTCCAAGGACCAGCAGTCGATGTTCGGGAACCAGCAGACGGTCCCGGGCCAGCGGTCGGACACGATCATGCTGGTGCACGTCGACGCTCGCCTGCAGAAGGCCGTTGTGCTCTCGTTCCCGCGGGACCTGTGGGTGGACATCCCGAACCAGGGATTCGGGAAGATCACCTCCGCCTACGAAGGGGGGCCGATTCGCGTCGCACAGGTGGTCAGCCAGCTCACCGGTCTCGAGATCAACCACTTCCTGTCGGTCAACCTGGCCGGGTTCGAGAACGTGGTGGACGCGCTCGGCGGCGTCCCGATCTGCATCGACCATCCGCTCGTCGACACCCAGTATTCGGGGCTCAACCTCCCTCACGCGGGCTGCTACAACCTCAGCGCGTTCCAGGCCCTTGCGTTCGTCCGGGCCCGGCACGTGCAGTGCGAGAGCGGGATACCGGACTTCAACCGGATCGGCCGGCAGCAGCAGTTCCTCCGCGCCGTGTTGGCCAAGATCCTGAGCCCGGGCATGGTGTTGAAGGCGCCGGGGCTGGTGGACAAGGTGGCGGCGAGCCTGCTCGTCGACCGGCACATGAACCTGGCCGACATCATCTACCTGACCCGCCAGCTCCAGGGGGTCTCCACGGGCGCCGTCGACTTCCGTTCCGTTCCATCGGTCCCGTCCACGGTGGACACCTCGGCCGGCGTGGTCGACATCGTCAAGCTCGTGCAGCCGGATGCCTCGGAGCTGTTCCAGCGGCTGAGTGAAGGCAAGTCGCTCGGGAACCTGGGCAAGTCGCTCCAGCTCACGCCGCCGTCGCCGGCCACCATCAAGGTTCGTGTCTTCGACGACGCGTCGGCGGGTGCAGCGTTGAAGGTGCAGGACTTCCTCACGAAGTCGGGGTTCGACATCCAGTCGCTCGCGAACTCCAACACGCTCGGGGTCTCGGGCCCGGTGATCCTCTACAAGCCGGACACGCTGGCCCAGGCCGAGGTCGTCCAGGGGTTCCTGACGGGGGTTCCCGTGAAGCAGGCGCCGAAGGGGGCGCTCGCCGAGGCCGACGTGGCCGTGATCATCCCGGCGTCGTACGCCGGTTCAGGGGTGGCCAGCCCTAACCCGACCGCCACGCCATCCAACCCGGGCGCCGCCTGCGGGTAGACGCCGAGGCGTATCCTCGCCTCGATGTTCGAACGATTCACGGATCGGGCGCGACGCGTGGTCGTCCTCGCGCAGGAAGAGGCGAGGCTGCTCGGCCACAACTACATCGGGACCGAGCACCTGCTGCTCGGGCTGATCCAGGAGGGCGACGGCGTCGCCGCGAGGGCGCTGGAGGCCCTCGGGGTCGAGCTCCAGGCCGTGCGCCGGCAGGTGGAGGAGATCATCGGCCGGGGGCACGAAGCCTCCGCCGGACACATCCCCTTCACCCCCCGTGCCAAGAAGGTGCTCGAGCTCGCCCTTCGAGAGGCGCAGAAGCTCGGGCACCACTACATCGGCACCGAGCACATCCTGCTCGGGCTGATCCGGGAGGGCGAGGGGGTGGCGGCGCAGGTCCTCGAGAAGATGGGTGCCGGCCTGAACGTGGTTCGGCAGAAGGTGAAGGGGCTGCTGGGCGCTGAGGCTCGCCCCCTCGTGGAGGGTAGTGTGGCCTCCACGGCCGGCGAGGTGGAGGCCGGGGAACACACCAGTACGCCGAGGTGCTCGCGGTGCCAGGCCGACCTAGCGGAGCACCTCAGGTTCACCGAGCTCACGGTCTCGGAGCACCAGGGCGAAGGGACCCGAGACGTGGTCGTGTCGTTCTGCGACCGCTGCGGGACCGCGCTCGGGGTCTGGGGCGCCTGACCTGAAGCAGGCTCAGCTCTTCGGCCGGTGCACCAGCGCGGCGCAGAGCACGCCCTTCGCCGCGGGAACGCCGTCGCCGTAGGACAGCAGCCCCATGGTCCGCGGGTCAGGCACGGGTTCCCAGCCCTGCTCGGTGAGCTTGAAGTGCTCCTGCTCGGCGGCCGTCATCCCCGCCCGTTCGAGCAGCTCGTTCCACGACTCGAAGTCGTACTGCTTGAACCAGCCGCGCTCCTCGCGCCGCCCGAAGGGGACCGAGATCAGGAGCCGTCCGGTCGGGGAGAGGATCCGGGCCAGCTCCGCGAGCGCGACCGCGTCCTGGCCGTGCTGGCGTCGCTCGAACGGCAGGCCGTACTGGGTGTTGTCGTGGCCAATGTGCTCGAGCGTGGAGATGCACAGGACCATTTCGAACGCGCCGTCCCGGTAGGGAAGGCGGCGGATGTCGGCCCGGGCCCGGTGCATGTCGGGGACGAAGGCGGTGGCCAAGTCGACCCCGTGCAGCTCCGGAACTTCCAGGTCGAGCAGGGCGGACAGGTACTCGCCGGAGGCGAAGGCGTAGCCGACGTCGAGGACCCGCCGCTCGTCGCGGACCCGCGACAGGACCCACGGGATCTCCACGACCCGTTCGGTGGTGTCGGGTGGGAGCGGCGACCCCTCGCGGACGGTGAACGGCTCTCCCGAGCCCGAGCCCGAGCCCGAGCCCGAGCCCGAGCGCGACCGTGAGCGGAGCACGTCCTGGACCAGGTCCTCGATGACGATGATCTCCTTGAACTCCCGGCTTTCCAGGATGCGCTCGGTGATCCGGGACCTGGTGAGCTTCCCTTCCACCGTCAACGCCACGTGGGCGTTGCGGATGGCGTCCTCCTCGGCGGGCCGGCGGAGCGCCATGCGATACAGCATGTCCACGAACACTCCGAGGCCGGTTCGGGTCAGGGAGTGGCCGGTGATCTCGTTGATCTTCGGGTGCAGTTCCTCGCGCATCGCTCTGATCTCCATGAACGTGGGGTGGCGGCGGTGGGACCGGGGTGGCGGCGTGGACGGCGGCTGCGGTTCGGGCAGGAGGAGATCGGTGGGGGCCGAGAGGCCCGAGATGGTCCGGGCGAACTCGAGGTACTGGTCCCGGCACCGGTTCGGGTCGAGGACCTCGGCGGCGTAGCGGCGGCCGCGTTCCTCGACGACGGCGCGAAAGGCCGGGTCGCGGGCCAGCCTGAGCAGGTGCTGGCCTACCTGCTCGGTCTGGGGCCCGTCGATCTCCACCTTCAGCACGGTGTCACCCGGCAGCTCCGCCCACGAGCCGTAGTTGTTCACGATCGCGGCCCGACCCTCGGCCAGCGACCGGGCCAGCGTCCCCGAGGACTCGCCGGCCGAGGGATAGCGCAGGTTGATCACGGCATCGCACGCCTTCAGGTGCACGTAGAAGCTCACCAGGTCCACGTACCCCGCCATGCGGACCGAGCCCTTGATCCCGAGCTGGTTCACCATGCGCCCCAGGGCCCCGCCCGTGTGGTCGGCGCCCACCAGCAGCAGCACAGAGTCCGGGAACTCCGCGTGGAGCTGCGCGAACCCGCCCACCACCGCGGCGGGCTGCTTCGGCTTGGTGATGAACCCGAAGTGGCCGACCACGAACGCGTCCTGTGGGAGACCCAGCTGCTCACGGGCCTCCTGGCGGGTCATGCCCTCGACCTCCGGCGGCGGCTTGCCGGCGTGGTGCGGGATCACCACCAGCGGTACGTTCGGCGCCGCCTCGCGCATGCGCTCGGCCGTGTCGCGGCTGTGGACGACGATGCCCCGGGCCTGTTTGGCCACGTGGGCCGTCAGCGGGAACAGGAACTTCTCGAAGTCGGTGGCCAGCCAGCTGCGTCTCAACAGCGCGAGCTTCGACCCGAGGTCGCCGTACTCGCCGTGCATGATCCCCTCGTACCCCCCGGCGTCGCCCGCGTGCTCGATGGTGACGTGGGCGATGAGGTGGTGGAGCACGGCGTCGTGGAACACCGCGATCTCCGGGCGCCGCCGGGCCGCGTAGTACACGAACTCGTGATACGGGTTGTTCCCCAGATGGTAGAAGCAGGCGTCGTAGGCCTCGGGGTCCTGGAAGAACTCCGCGGGCTCCAGGACCCGCCGGGCTCCCTCGGGCCGCTGGGGCCGCTTCAGCAAGCCGGGTCTGGGGCAGAACACGTCGACCTCGGCCCGCTGGGCGACGTACGGCACGATCTCGGACGTGTAGTCGGCGATGCCGGACGGCATCGGGGGGAGGGGACTGAACCAGGCCAGCCGCACGGCGTCAGTGCGCCGCGGGCGCGTGGTGCGCCGCGGGTTCGCCGTCCGCGGACGGGGCTTCCCCGCGCAGCCGCGCCACGTCGGCCCGGAGCGCGTCCAGCTGCTCATCCAGCGACTGGAAGCGCTCCCCGGTCCTGGCGGTCAGCCCCTCGATGCGGCGGTCGAGCTCCTGGAGGATGATCTCGGTCCGCTCCAGGACGTCGTTCACCATCCGCTCGTAGAACCCGTCCCGGCGCGCCGCCACCCGGCCCTCCAGGTAGTCCAGGCGCGTCTCCCGTTCCAGCAGCTCCCAGGACAGCGCGTCCAGGTACGCCCTGGTGGCGCGGCGCCGGCGCATCTTGTTCACCACGCGATCCGGCACGACGTTGAGGACGCCGCGGCGGACCAGCGACCTGGCCGCGGAGGTCTTCCGAACGAACGCGGTGGCCACCACGCCCGGCGTGATGCTCGTGGCGCCGCCCGCCGCCTCCAGCGTGTTGATGCGCTTTCGGCGAAGCCAGTTGGACAGGCGGGCCGGCAGGAGCCGGGAGACGGTTTCCTTTGATCCGGCCATCGGGAGCCAACTGTAGCAGGCTGGCCAGCGCCGCTCCGGTGGGGCTGGCCGCGCCATCTGCGCTGCTAGACTGCCCTGGTCCGGCCTCCCAGCGGGCATCCTTCGTTGCCATGGGCGATCACATCGAGCGCGTCTTCGTGAAGCACCGTTCCGCTCGTTCGAGCGGGCCGGGGTGGCCTGTGGAGATCGTGCGCTCGCGCTATGGAGGTTTCCCCGAGCTCCCACAGGTGTACATCTGCACCACCTACCCTGGCGTGGTCGAAGCGTGGTGAAGGAGACCGTGAGGACGACCGACGGCCCGCCGGACGGGTCCCTGCACGTCCTGGTGACCGGGGGTGCGGGGTTCATCGGCTCGCACCTGGTGGACCTGCTGCTGGAGCGGCCCGGGTGCCGGGTGACGGTCCTGGACAAGCTGACGTACGCCGGCGACCTAGCGAACCTCCAGGCGCATCGGGACGACTCGCGTTTTCGGTTCGTCCGGGGTGACGTGGCGGAGCCCTCCGAGGTGACGCCGCTGGTGGTCGCGGCCGACCGGGTGGTGCACGCGGCGGCGGAGTCCTTCGTGGACCGCAGCATCGAGGACGCCGGCGCGTTCGTGCGGTCCAACGTCCTGGGAACGCACGTGGTGCTGGAGGCGTGCCGGCGGGCGGAGCGGCCGCTGCTCTACATGTCCACGGACGAGGTGTACGGGTCGGTGCCCGACGGCTCGCTCACGGAAGAGGACCCGCTGCTGCCGAACAGTCCGTACGCCGCCACGAAGGCGGGCGGGGACCTGCTGTGCCGGGCCTACCGGGTGACCTACGGCGCACCGGTGACGGTGGTCCGGGGAACCAACGCCTACGGGCCTCGCCAGCACGCCGAGAAGGCCATCCCCACGTTCGTGCTGGCGGCGCTGTCCGGACGGGCGGTGCCCGTGTACGGCGACGGGTCGAACCGGCGTCAGTGGCTGCACGTGCGGGACTTCGCGCGCGGCGTCCTGGCCGTGCTGGACCACGGGGAAGCGAGTGGCGCGGGTGGCGCGGGTGGCGTTTACAACATCGGCGGCGGCCACGAGGTCTCCAACCTCGAGCTGGCGGGGATGATCTGCGAGCTGGCCGGCGCGCCGCGGTCGCTGGTGTCCCTCGTGCCCGACCGGCCCGGTCACGACTTCCGGTACGGCTTGGCCTGGGACCGGCTCGCCGCGCTGGGCTGGAAGCCGGAGGTCGAGTTCCCGGAGGGCCTGGCCGAGACGGTGGCGTGGTACCGGCAGCGGCTGGCGGCGGAGGCGGTGGTTCAATGAGATTGCTGGTGACGGGCGCGGGGGGCGGGGTGGCCCGCGCGTTCCTGGCCCAGGTGCCCGCGCACCACGAGGTCCACGCCTTCCGCCACGAGGAGCTCGACATCGGCGACTACCACGCCGTGATGCAGACCGTCCTCGAGGTGGGGCCGGAGGCCGTGCTCAACTTCGCCGCGATGACGAAAGTGGACGCGTGCGAGACGGCGCCGGAGCTGGCCTACCGGGCCAACACGCTGGGGCCGCAGAACCTCGCGCTGGCCAGTCGGGGCTGCAATGCGATGCTGCTGCACGTGTCCACCGACTACGTGTTCGACGGCGAGAAGGCGACCCCGTACGACGAGCTGGACGTGCCGAACCCCATCTCCACGTACGCCCGGAGCAAGCTGGGCGGCGAGGACGTGGTCCGCCAGCTGACCCCCGAGCACTTCATCGTTCGCACCGGGTACGTGTACGGCGCCGGGACGGACTACCTGTCGGGAGCGGTGCAGCGTCTGGCCCGCGGCGAGCCGGCCGGCGGGCTGGTGGACCGGGTCGGCACACCCACCTTCGTCCACCACCTGGCGGCGAAAATGCTTCCGCTGGTGCTCACGGGGCGCTTCGGCACCTATCACGTGGCCGGCCCGGAGTCGGCCTCCTGGTTCGACGTGCTGACCCGGGTGAAGGCGCTGGCGGGCCTCCCGGGCGAGGTGTTCGAGCAGCGCGCCGACGAGCTGGGCCTTCCCGCTCCGCGACCCCGCGGGTCCGCGCTCACCAGCCTGTTCCTGCACGAGCTGGGCATCGATCCGCTGCCGCCGCTCGACGTCGCCCTGAAGGAGATGACCGGTGGCAGCCACGACTGACGTCTCCACGGTCAAGACCTCCGAGACGCCGAAGCTCCGGCCCATCCGCCGGTTCCGAGAGCTGTGGTCCTACCGGGAGATCCTGGCCAACCTCACCCGCAAGGAAGTCAAGGTCAAGTACACCTCCTCGGTGCTGGGCGCGGCCTGGTCGATGCTGAACCCGATCCTCGCGCTGCTGGTGTTCTGGCTGGTGTTCGGGGTCGTCCTGCCCAACACGTCGGCGCCGGACTTCCCCGTCTACCTGCTCACGGGACTGCTGGCCTGGAACCTGTTCGGTGGCTCGCTGACGCTCTCCGCCCGCTCGGTGGTGGAGAACGCGAACCTGGTGAAGAAGGTGGCGTTCCCGCGGGAGATCCTGCCCCTGGCGTCGATTGGGGCCTCCCTGGTGGACTTCGTCCTCCAGGCCATCGTGCTGGCCGTGTTCATGGCGATCCTCCGGCACCCGTTCTTCGGAGTGAACGTCGCGTTGCTCCCACTGGCGCTCCTCGCGCTGCTCACCTTCACCGTGGCGCTGTCGCTGTGGGTGGGGGCGCTGAACGTTCGGTACCGCGACGTGCAGCACATCTTGAACCTTGCCCTGCTGATGTGGTTCTGGTTCACCCCGGTGGTGTACCCGAGCGGGTTCCTGATGTGGAAGGCCGGCCACCATTCGCTGCTGGGGATCAACCTGTCCGTGGTGTACCAGGTTCTGAACCCTGTGGCGGACATCGTCATGGGGTTCCAGCGGGCCCTGTACGCCAACGTGAACTGCCCGCCCGTCATCGACGCGAGCCATCAGTGCACGCTGTACGACGTGACCGTCGGCCACCAGGCCCTCGTGCTCACGGGCGTGGTGGGGGGATCGCTGGTGCTGCTGTACCTGTTCTGGCGGACGTTCTTCCGGCACTCCGGGGACTTCGCGGAGGAGCTCTGAGCGTGTCCACGGCTCCGACCATCCAGGTCCAGGCCATCGGCAAGAAGTTCCGCCGGTACACGGAGCGGCCGACCTCGCTGAAGCAGCGGCTCACCCGGTTCCGGGTCCGGTCGGAGGAGTTCTGGGCCCTCAAGGACGTGTCCTTCGACGTCCCCACCGGCAAGACGGTCGGCCTGATCGGACCGAACGGCTCGGGGAAGACCACGCTGCTGAAGATCATGGCGGGGATCCTTCGGCCCACCGAGGGCCAGGTGGTCACGCGAGGGCGCATCGCCGCGCTGCTGGAGCTCGGCGCGGGCTTCCATCCCGAGCTGACGGGCCGGGAGAACGTGTTCCTGAACGCCTCCATCCTCGGCCTCACCCGCAAGGAGACCGAGGCCAAGTTCGACGAGATCGTGGCGTTCGCGGAGCTGGAGGACTTCATCGACAACCAGGTGAAGTTCTACTCGTCGGGGATGTTCGTCCGGCTGGGCTTCGCCGTGGCCGTGAACGTGGACCCGCAGATCCTGCTGGTGGACGAGGTGCTGGCGGTCGGCGACGAGGGCTTCCAGCGCAAGTGCCTGGACCGGATCCGGCAGTTCCAGCGGGAGGGCCGGACCATCGTGTTCGTCACCCACGCCGCGGACCTGGTCCGCCAGATCTGCGACCAGGCCGTGATGCTGGAGAAGGGCGTGATCCGTAAGGCCGGCTCGCCCGACGACGTGGTGCGGGAGTTCCGGCTGTTCTTCCTGAAGAAGGATCTGGCCTACGCCACCGACGAGGGAACGAAAGAGGTCGAGATCCTGTCGGCCGAGCTGATCCGGGAGGACGGCACGTCCGGGAACGTGGCGATGTCGGGGGAAACGCTCACCGTGCAGGTCGACCTGCGGGCCACCACGCCGGTCCAGGATCCCGTGATCTCGATCGCGCTGCACGACCAGGACAACAACTTCGTGTTCGGGACGAACACCGACTGGAAGGGCCTGCACTTCCTGCCGTTCGAGGGGAAGAAGCGGCTGCGGTTCCACCTGCGGTCGCTGCCGTTCGTGCGGGGGCGCTACTGGCTCACGCTCGGGGTCCACTCGAAGGACGCCAGCCGCGTGTACCACGTGCAGGAGCAACGGTACTCCTTCGAGGTGAAGACGGGAGCCGAGAACCCCGGGCAGGTGTTCATCCCGGTGGACGTCGAGTTCGAGGAGCTCTAGCCGGTGCGCGTGCTCGTCGTCTCGTCGTATCCGCCGCGCCATTGCGGGATCGGCGCGTACGCGGCCGCGCTGGCCGAGAGATGGCGGGAGGCCGGCGACACGGTCGTGGTGATCTCGCCACCGGACGGCGGCGGCGACGTTCGGGTGCGCTTCGACGGCGGGCGGCCGTTCGTGCGAGCGGCCCGCCTGGGAGGATCCTTCGACCGGATCGTGGTGCAGTTCCAGCCAGGGCTGTACTACCGGCCGCACGCTCCGGTGTCGAAGGTCCTGACGTCGCTCGGACTGCTGTGGCTGGTGTCCCGCAGACGCCGGACGGAGATCGTGGTGCACGAGGCCGACCGACCCATCCGGTGGCGGCCGGACTACGCGCTGCTTCGGCAGGCCCTCAAGAGGGCCAGGCTGCTGTTCCATACCGACGCCGAGCGGCGCGAGCTGGAGCGCGAGTACCGGCTGAACGCCCGGGCCCGGCTGATCGACCACGCCGAGGGGATCCGTGTCACCGGTGGCCTCTCCCGCCGGGAGGCCCGCCGGCGCCTCGAGATCCCCGCCGACGAGCGGCTGTACCTGTGCGCGGGGTTCCTGCACCCGGGGAAGGGGTTCGATCGCGCGGTGCGGGCGTTCGGGGAGGCCGGCTCGCCCGGCCGGCTGGTCATCGTGGGGTCGGTGCGCGACGAGACGCCCGGCAATCTCGCGTACGCGCGGACGCTGCGCGAGCTGTGCGCACGTACGCCCGGCGCGACCCTCGTGGATGCGTATGTTCCGGCGGAGGACTTCGACGCGTGGATCGCCGCGGCGGACCGGCTGATCCTTCCCTACCGGGTGTCGTGGTCCTCCGGCGCGCTGGCCCGGGCCCGGACCATCGGGACGCCGGCCATCGTGGCGGCGACCGGAGGGCTCCCCGAGCAGGCCGGCCCGGACGACGTGGTCTTCCGCGACGACGGCGAGCTGACCGCGCTGCTGCGGGCGGACGACCGGGTGGAGATCCATCCGTGACCCAGGCCCGCCAGGACCCACCGCGTGAGGACCCACCGCGTGAAGACCCACTTCGCCACGATCGACCTTCGAGCAAGCACGAGGAGGACTGGGACATTGAGCACGTCCACGCCGAGACCCAAGGGAGTCGCGCGATGCTGCTGGTGCTGATCCTGATCTCCGTGGGCCTGGCCGCCGCAGCGCAGATCACGCTCAAGCACGGGATGAACCAGGTGGTGGACCGGACCGGAGCCGCCTTCCGGTTCAGCGGCCCCTCCTTGAAGGCGGTCGCCCTCACGCCGGCCGTGTGGGGCGGGCTGGCCCTGTTCGGGCTCTCCGCATTCGTGTGGCTGGCCGTGCTGTCGCGGGCGGCGCTGTCGTTCGCGTATCCCTTCGCCGCGCTCACCTACGCCATCATCGTGCTGTACGACCTGTCGGTGGGGGAGCACATCTCGGGGCTGCGGTGGGCCGGGGTCGCGCTGATCGTGGCGGGGATCATCCTGGTCTCCCGGACGCCCGCGCACGGTTGACGCCCGACGTGGCCGTGACGCCGGACGTGGCCGTGACGCCCGAAGAGGCTGCGGTGCCGGACGTGGCCGTGGTGGTGGTGAACTACAACGCCGGCCAGCACCTTTCGCGATGCCTGGCCTCGGTGTTCGCCTTCGCCGGCGACGCCACCCTCGAGGTCTTCCTGGTCGACAACGCCTCGCACGACGGCAGCGCCCACCGCGCCGCGGCCGAGCACCCGGAGGTCCACCTCATCGAGAACCCCGACAACCGAGGCTTCAGCGCGGCGGTGAACCAGGGCATCCGGTGGTCCCACGCGCCGTTCGTGTTCCTGCTCAACCCCGACGCGGAGGTCTCCGCCGGCACGCTGGGCGCGCTGGCGAAGCTGGCCATAGAACGGCCCCGGATCGGCGCCATCGGACCCTGCATCCGGAACCCCGACGGCTCGGTGTACCGCTCGGGCCGGAAGTTCCCCACCATCACGGAAGCGGTCGGCCACGCGTTCCTGGGGCCGTTCCGGCCGGACAACCGATTCAGCCGCGCCTATGCGCTGGCGGACTGGGACCGCAGCACGGAGCGGGAGGTGGACTGGGTGTCGATGTCCGCCGTGCTGCTCCGCCGCGACGCTCTGGACGACGCCGGCCTGCTGGACGAGCGGTTCTTCCTGTACGGCGAGGAGCTCGACCTGTGCACCCGCCTCCGCGACGCGGGCTGGAAGGTCCTGTTCACGCCGGAGGCCGAAGTGGTCCACGAGGGCGGCGTCTCCACGGGTCGGTCCCGGCGAATGCACCTCATCCACTCGCGCAGCATCTACCGCTACTTCGCCAAGCACCGGGTCCGGGGGTGGCGCCGGGCGCTGCTGCCGTTCGCATGGTTGACGCTCCGGCTCCGGGCCGAGGTGGCCGCGTGGAGGGAGCGCCGGTGAAGGCGATCGTGCTGGTGGGCGGGGAGGGGACCCGGCTCCGGCCGCTGACGGAGACCGTGCCGAAGCCGCTGCTGCCCATGATGAACCGGGCGTTCCTGCACCGGATGCTCGACCATCTCGGCGAGCACGGGGTCCACGAGGTCGTGCTGTCGTCCTCCTACCTCGAGTCGGCCTTCCAGGAGTTCCTGGAGGAACGCCACGGCGACCCGAAGGTCACGTGGATCACCGAAGCCGTGCCGCTCGGGACGGGCGGGGCGATCGTGAACGCGCTCCCGAACGTGGACGACACGTTCCTGGTGCTGAACGGCGACATCCTGACCGACCTGGACCTCTCGGCGATGGTGGCGTTCCACAGCGGACACGGTGCGGTGGCGACGATCTCACTGGCCCACGTCTCCGACGCCCGCCCGTACGGGCTGGTGCCCACGAGAGACGGCCGGGTCATGGAGTTCCGGGAGAAGCCCGCCGAGCTCGTCCCCGGCGACGTCAACTCGGGGACCTATGTCCTGGAGCCCGAGGCGCTGGAGGGGTGGGAGGCCCAGCACATGATCTCGGTAGAGCGGGAGGTATTTCCTCGCCTCATCTCCTCTGGCGCCCCGGTGTTCGGCTTCCTCTCGGACGCCTACTGGATGGACCTCGGGACCCCCGAGAAGTACCTCCAGGCGCACTTCGACATCCTGGAGGGGAAGCTACGGGGCATCCGCGTCCCCGCGACCCATCGGGCCGACGCGGCCGGTGTCGACCTCCGGGCGCACCTGGGACGGTGGGTGGTGCTGGGCGCGGGCGTCACGGTCGGGCCGAACGCGGAGATCGACGACTCCGTGCTGCACGCTGGTGTCTCCGTAGAGCCAGGAGCGCGCGTCTTCCGCTCCATCCTCGGACCAGGGGTGGTGATCGGAGCACGAGCCGTGGTCACCGGGTCGGTGCTGGCGGAGGGCGCTCGGGTCGAGGACGACGCCCAGGTCACGGACGCCAGGGTGTCGGCGGGCCAGGTGGCCGGCCTGGAGCCCATGAGCGAGCGCCCCATCGGACCCGCCTAAAGCTCCCGAAACGGACAGACGATGTGGTACGTTGCCGGCGCCGCCGGCCCTCCAATCATGCGAACGCGCCTCGGGATCGCCGTCGTCATCGCCGCAGTCGCGGCCCTCCTCCCGGTGTCCGCAGCTTCAGCGGGCGCGGGTGGGAGAAGTTCGTCCGCGCCGGGCGGGGAGTCTTCCGCAGCTCCCGCCGACGCCGCCAAGCTGTTCACCTTCTACGGCTCGGGGTGGGGCCACGGCGTGGGCCTGTCCCAGTGGGGAGCGTACGGGCTGGCCCAGGCCGGGTGGACCCACCAGCAGATCCTGACCAAGTACTACTCCGGGACCGAGGTCGGTCCGGGTCCGAACAAGAAGGTCCCCGACGTCCTCCGGGTCGGCCTGACCTGGGACGACCCCCTCCTGCACGTCACGGCGAACGGCGGCCCGGTGCCGCTGGTCGTCGGGAGCCCCGACGCTGCCGGCACCCCCGTAGCGAGCGTTCCCAAGGGCATGACCTGGACCATCGGCACCTCCGGCGGCCAGTACCAGGTCCTCAACGCGAAGGGGAAGCAGGTCGGCGACCAGCTGTGGGGAAGCGAGACGCAGAACCTGTACGCGGTGCTCGGCGGCCCCGGCCGGTTGCAGATCACGGAAGCCGGTCACAGCTACGACAAGGGCGCCATCGAGCTCAACCTGTACTCGTCGTGCGCGGGATGCGCGGAGAACCTCCGGGCCATCGCGCTGCTCGACCCCCAGAGCTACCTGTACGGGCTGGGCGAGGTGCCCAGCGACTGGCCCATGGAGGCCATGGAAGCGCAGGCGGACGCCGCCCGGACCTACGCCTTCTACGTGGTTGACTGGCGTGGCCAGCAGCGCACGGACCACGGCCCGTGCAACTGCGGGCTGTACGACACGACCACCGACCAGGTCTACGCGGGCTGGGACAAGGAGAACCAGGGAGCTGGCTGGCTCCAGGCGGTCGACGCCACGGACGGCGAGGTCGTCACGTACAACGGTGACCTCGTCCTGGCCAACTACTACTCCTCGAGCGGCGGCTACACCGAGAACAACGAGAACGTGTGGTTCGACCAGCCCATCCCGTACCTCCGGGCCGTGTGCGACCCCGGCGACTACACGTCCTCGAACCCGATCCGCGTTTGGAACGACCAGGACTCCGCGGGCGCCGTGGGCGTCGACCTGGCCCGGTACGGCTACGACGTGGGCATCGTCACCCGCTTCGCCCACATCAAGCGCAGCGTGTCCGGGCGCATCATCTGGGTCACCGTGCAGGGGTCGGGCGGCGCCGACGGCACCTCCGTCCGCGTCTCGGGCCCGGTGTTCTCCGGCGCGCTCGGCCTGCGGGACGACAAGGTGTGGATCAACGTCGACAAGAACGTGCAGGGGCCGATCCGGACCGAGTACGACTCACTGGACTGCGCGCCCGGCATGCCCACGGGTTCGCAGCAGGGCGTGCCGGGGGGCTCGGTGCAGACCTTCGCCGACGGAGCCATCTACCGGAACGACGCCGTGAACGACTCCGTGTGGGTCCGCGAGCCGCTGTACGACGAGTACCTCGCGGCCCAGGGACCGGCCGGGCCGCTCGGGCTCCCGCGCTCCGAGTCCATCGACATCTCCGCCGGCCCCTGCGCCGGGGACGCCGTGGCCTGCACGCGCCAGACCTTCGACAACGGGCGGATCTACTCCAAGGACGGCGTGGGCGCCCACGAGGTCCACGGCGCGGTCCTCACCTACTTCCTGGGACGAGGAGGAGCGGCGGGCCCGCTGGGCTTCCCGACCTCGGACGTCACCACCGGCGCCGACGGCTCGACCAGCGCGACCTTCGAGCACGGCACGGTGACCTGTGACCCCTCCGGGAGCTGCTCGGCCTCGTAGCCGTCAGCTCTCCTTCTTTGGCGGCAGGGCGAACTGGACCGGCTCCGCGCCCATGCGGGTGGCCAGCCGTCCCAGGAAGATGATCGCCAGCACCGCCAGGAACGTGATCAGCACGGCGTAGATGAACAGCCCGGCGACCCTGGCGCCCCGGCCGAACCCTGCCAGGGCCGTGGACAGCGCGGTGTTCCAGGCCAGCGCCACCACAACCCCAAAGGCCGTGGTGACCACCGAGATCACGGTGACGATGAACTCCCGGGAGAACCGGCTGGCCTTCTGGGCCACCACGATGATCGGTGAAGCCTGCTCGTCGCCGTCCGGCGGAGGTGTCACGCCTGTCGATTCGTCGCTCATGTCCGAAATCTCCTTTCCTGGTGTCCTGGAATCCGTCGAGGAAGCGGGCCGGCCCGAACGATAGACACCGCGATCCTTGCTTGCAGCCGGTCCGATTCCCTATATTCCCCCTGCCTTCCCCGGGTCGTCGGTCGCTCGAGGCAGCTCGAGGAAAGGAGCCGCGCATGGCGACAACCGCTTCAAGGCCAGGGTTGACGTCGAGACTGGACAGCTACTTCGGGATCACCGAACGCGGCTCCAACGTTCGGACGGAGCTGGTGGCCGGTCTGGCGACGTTCCTGACCATGGCCTACATCCTGTTCGTCAACCCGCAGATCCTGGGCGCGGTGAAGGACGGGCAGGGGACGGCGCTCCCGTTCGACCAGGTCCTCACCGTCACGGCGCTCGTGGCCGGGGTCATGACGCTCGCCATGGGCTTGTTCGGCAAGTACCCCTTCGCGC
Organism: Actinomycetota bacterium; assembly: GCA_030774015.1. Classification (NCBI taxonomy): domain Bacteria; kingdom Bacillati; phylum Actinomycetota; species Actinomycetota bacterium. Next base: position 20,205 of record JALYLZ010000063.1, read on the forward strand.
TGGCGGCGGGGCTCGGGCTGAACGCGTTCGTCGCGTTCACGCTGGTGGCCACGAATGGGCTCACCTGGCCCCAGGCCATGGGCGTGATCGTGACCGAGGGGCTGGTGATCACGGCCCTGGTGCTCACGGGGTTCCGGGAGGCCGTGCTGAACGCCATCCCCATGGACCTGAAGCGAGCCATCGGGATCGGCATCGGGCTGTTCATCGCGTTCATCGGCCTGTCGAACGCGGGCATCGTGATCCAGGGGCAGGGCACCCCGCTCACGATCAACCCGGACCTGACCACCTTGCGCATCCTGGTGTTCGTGATCGGGCTGGTCATCACGGCGGCGCTGGTGGCCCGGAGGATGAAGGGGGCCCTGCTGGTCGGGATCGTCGCCACCACGGTCATCGCGACGATCATCAACTACGGGTGGGGCCACAAGATCCTGTTCGGGAAGGGCACGGGCATCGGCCTGCTGCCGGACAAGTGGATCAGCGCTCCGCACTTCAACCTGGTGGGGAAGTTCTCGTTCGACTTCTTCAGCGCGCTGGGGTTCTGGACGGCGGTGGCCATCGTGTTGTCGGTGATGCTCTCCGACTTCTTCGACACCATGGGGACCGTGGTGGGCATCGCGGGCGAGGCCGGCCTCCTGGACAAGGACGGGAAGCTCCCGGGGATCAACCGGGTGCTGCTGGTCGACTCGCTGGCGGCGGCGGCCGGAGGGGCGGCGTCCGCCTCCTCCAACACCACGTTCATCGAGAGCGCGGCCGGCGTCTCCGAGGGCGGCCGCACCGGCCTCACGTCGGTTGTGGTTGGGTTGCTGTTCCTGGTCTGCCTGTTCCTGTCCTCGCTGGCGGGCGTCATCCCCGCGGAGGCAACGGCGCCCGTGCTGATCATCGTGGGCTACTTCATGATGACCATCGTCAAGGACATCAACTGGCAGGACCCCGGCATCGGGATCCCGGCCCTACTGACGATGCTCCTGATGCCGCTCACCTTCAGCATCACCAACGGGGTGGGGGCAGGATTCCTGTCCTACCTGGTGATCGCGGTGCTCCGGGGAAGGTGGCGGGACCTGCACCCGCTGATGTGGGTCGTGTCCGGCGTGTTCGCCTGGTACTTCATCCACGGCGTGGTGGGCTGACCGCCAGAGCATCCGAGCGTTCGAAGCCCCAGGCCCCACGCCCGGGGCTTCGCGCTTCCCGAGCCGGCCCTTACGACCAGCGCACGTGCTCGTCGATCGGGGGCGGGGGCCGGGGGGGTGGCTCGGCCGGCGGGGGCGGCCCGACGGCCACCGAACCCAGCGGGATCCACCCGTCGTCCAGGCCCAGCGCCTTGCGGGTCTCCTCCTTGCAGAACAGCGTGGAGGACACCCAGCAGGAGGCCAGGCCCTGGTCGTGCAGGGCCAGCAGGAGGTTCTGGATGGCGGCCCCGCCGGACAGCAGGAACATCTCCCGCTCGGCGGACGCCCGGTCCGCGTCCCGGTAGGTATGAGACCCGCGGAGCCGAACGGCCGGGACGATCAGCACGGGAGCCTCGCCCAGCAGCGCGTCGGACTTCCGGAGGCGGCGCTCGATGACGTGCTCGGGCGTCCCGTCGCCCCGTAAGTCCGCGGTCCAGGCCTCGGCCATGGCCGCCAGCAGCCGGCGCCGGGAGGCCTCAGATTCCAGGACCGCGAACAGCCACGGCCGGGTGTGGTGCGGAGCCGGCGCCGTGCACGCGGCCCGGACCGCTTCCTCCAGCGCCTCCCGCGGGACCGGTCCCGCTCCGAACGACCGGATGGACCGGCGGGCGTGGATGGACTGGAGGGGCGATTCGCGGAACAGGTCCTCCTCGGGGGGGCGCACCAGTGCCAGCGCGCCGGCCGGTTCGCCGGGACCGGCGGGCTGGAGCCCCCGGACGATGGCCACGGGAACCCGAGCGGCCTTCCCCATGACCAGGCCGCTCGCGGCGGCGGCCTCGTCGGCGACGGCGACCACGGTGGCCTCCAGGACCCGTCCGGTGTGGTCGAGCGTTCCCCGGAGGTCCACCAGCGGCTCCATTCCCGCACAGCCGATGGCCACGTTCACCACACCCCGGCGCCACGCTCGCCCGAACGTGTCGGTCACCACGACGGCCACCGGCCCGCCGGCGACGGCGGACAGCGCGACCCGAATCCGCGCGGCCGAGCCGTCCGGGTCCTCGGGGAGCAGGGTCAGGAAGCCCTCCGCCACGTTCGAGGCATCGACCCCGGCGTTCGCGCACACGAACCCGTGGCGGGTCTCCGCGATGACCAGGTCGCCCCGACGGGCCACCACCCGGCGGGTCTCACGCTCGACCCACGCCGCCCGGCCGTCGCGTTCGGGAACGACCCGGCCCTCGGACTTGGACACGATCTTCTGGGTCACCGCCACCACGTCGCGGGGCCGCACCGTGCCCCGGAGCGACACCGCCAGCGTGGCCGGAAGGTCGTCGCCGGCACGGATCTCGGGAAGCCCGCGGATCGGGATGACCTCGACCCCTCGCCCCCCGTTCACAGCAGCGAGAGGGCGTAGCGGGCCAGGGCCTCCGCCCTCAGGTCGTTGGCCATGATCGTGTCGGTCACCCCGACCCCCATCCCGAGCGCCTCCACCCGGGCGGCGAGTCCTTCGTCGGCCCGGTCGATGACCCAGGCCGCCAGGAGGTCGCGGTAGTAGCCGGCCACGCCGGCCGCCGACACCTCGACACCGGCCACCGGCAGCAGCTTGTCCGCCATCCCGGCGAGCGGCGCTCCGCCCACGATCCCCGAGACCCCCACCACCCGGTCCTTCCTTGCGGCGACGGCTTTCCGGATCCCGGGGACCGCCAGGATCGGCGCGATGGACGCGATGGGGTTCGAGGGCGGCAGCACGATCGTGTCGGCCTCGGCGATCGCCTCCAGCACCCCCGGCCCCGGCCGCGCCGCCGTCCCACCGTAGCGCACCGCCTTCACCTCGTCCCGCCCGCCCCGCTCCACCCAGTACTCCTGGAAGTGGACCTGGATCGCCTCTCCGCCCTGGTCCGCGATCTCGACGGTGGTGGGCGCGGGATCCTCGGTCATGGGCAGGACCCGGGCCCGGACCCCGAAGCGCGCACACAGCTCCCGGGTCACCTCCGCGAGCCCGAGCCCGGCCCTCACCCACGAGGTCCGCAACAGATGCGTGGCGAGGTCGAGGTCGCCGAGGCCGAACCACGCCCCCTCCGCGCCCAGCCGCCTGAGCTCCTCGGTCGCCCGGAAGGTCTCCCCGGCGCGCCCCCACCCCCGCTCCCGGTCCATCGCGCCCGCCAGCCAGTACATGACCGAGTCCACGTCGGGAGCGACGTGCAGGCCATGCACCTCGATGTCGTCCCCGGTGTTGACCACCACGGTGACGTTTTCCGGCCGGACCGCGCGCACCAGTCCCCGAAGGAACTTCCCGGCCCCCACCCCTCCCGCCAGCGCGACCACGTTCACGAGACGCTCTGGGGTCCGACGGTGAACAGCTGCCACGTGCCGGGGACGCCCTTCAGGGTGTGGGCTCCTCGGTTCTCGAAGACGATGCCGGAGCCGACCACGAGGTCCTTGACCGTGCTCGAGACCAGGACCTCGCCGGGTCCGCCGAGCGCCGCCACCCGTGCGCCGATGTGGACGGCGATGCCGCCCACGTCGTCACCGATCAGCTCGATCTCACCGGTGTGGAGGCCCGCGCGAATCTCCAGCCCGAGTCCCCGCACCGACCGCCCGATCGCGATCGCACAGCGGACCGCGCGGGCCGGGCCGTCGAAGGTCGCCAGGAAACTGTCTCCCGCGGTGTCGATCTCGCGTCCGCGGAACTTCTCGAGCTCCCGCCGCACCAGGACGTGGTGCCGTTCTAGGAGGTCTCGCCACCGCCGGTCCCCGAGGTCCGCGGCCCGCGCCGTGGACCCGACGATGTCGGTGAACAGGACGGTGGCGAGGACCCGGTCGGGCTCGGGCACCGGCCGCACCCCGGTCAGGAACTCCTGGATCTCGGCAAGGAGCAGGTCCGTGTCTCCGGCCCACATGTAGTTCTCGGACCCGGGGATCTCCACGTACGCCGCGCCGGCGATGTGCTCGGCGACGTACCGGCCGTGCGCCGGGGGGATCCTGGCCGCCTCCGACTTCTGGAGGACCAGGGTGGGAACCTGGATCGCCGGCAGCACGTGCCGCACGTCGGACTCGTACATCATCCTCAGCATCGCCACGGCTGCCCCCGGGCTGGCCGACTGGCGCTCGTATCGCCCGAAGCTCGCAGACAGGGCCGGATCCTTCAGCAGCTTCGGTGCGAGGAAGGTCATCGTGCCCCCTCCGGGCCCCCAGGAGGATCGGAGCTTCTCGAGGTCCCGGAGCAGTCCCTCCAGTGGCCAGCCCAACGGGTAGTCGGGAGCCCACGAGATCCGCGCGCACGGATCCACGCCTACGATCGCCGTCGTTCGGTCCGGGTACGTCGCGGCGAACAGCAGCATCATGTACGCCGCACCGATCCCGCACAGGAGCGCGGTTCGCTCCGACCCGACGTCGTCCAGCACTGCCCGGAGGTCGTCCATCCACTCCTCGAGCAGATGCCCGTCGAGGGCGATCGGATCCGAGATGCCCGTGCCCCGCTTGTCGAACACGATGACCCGTGCGAAGGCCGCCAGGCGCTCGAGGAGCCTGGCGAGCGGGGGGAACTCCCACTGCGCTTCGACGTTGCTGAACCACTGATCGATGACCACCAGGTCGATCGGCCCTTCCCCGACCACCTGATACGCGACGTGCGCGTCGCCATTCCTCGCGTATCTCGTCTCGGGCGGCATGGGCGAAGTCTCCCCGTCGCCGAGGAAGGTGGCAATACGGACCAGTGCTAGGCTCGCTCTCGATGGCGACCGCCACCGGACACGCGCTTCGACGGGCCCTGGCACGGGCCGAGGCGGGGAAGGCGCTCACGACGGCCGAGGTCGAGGCGCTGCTCGGGGCCCGTGGCGACGACCTCGAACGGCTCCTGGGCGTCGCCGGGCGGCTCCGGGACCTCGGCCACGGCCGCACCGTCACCTACTCCCGGAAGGTCTTCATCCCCCTCACCATGCTGTGCCGGGACCACTGCCACTACTGCACGTTCGCGAAGCCGCCCGCCAAGCTCGACACGCCGTTCCTCACGCCCGAGGACGTGGTGGCCATCGCCGAGGCCGGCCGCAAGCTGGGTTGCAAGGAAGCCCTGTTCACCCTGGGAGACCGGCCGGAGGAGCGCTACCCGGTGGCGAAGCAATGGCTCGCGGAGCGCGGGTATCGCTCCACCCTCGACTACGTCCGCGCGGTGGCGATCCGGGTCATCGAGGAGACCGGGCTGCTGCCGCACCTCAACCCGGGCGTCATGTCGTGGGAGGACATGGCCCGGCTGAAGCACGTCTCGGCGTCCATGGGGCTGATGCTGGAGACGTCGTCGGAGCGGCTGTCCGCGAAGGGAGGGCCGCACTTCGGCTCCCCCGACAAGGTCCCGGCGGTCCGCCTGCGCACCATCGAGGACGCCGGCCGCCTGTCGATCCCGTTCACCACCGGGATCTTGGTGGGCATCGGCGAGACGCCTCGCGAGCGCGCCGAGTCGCTCACGGCCATTCGCGACCTCCACCGCAAGTACCGCCACGTCCAGGAGGTCATCGTCCAGAACTTCGTGCCGAAGCCCAGGACGGCCATGCAGGCGCACCCCGCCCCCGATCACCAGGAATACCTGGCCGCCGTGGCCGCCGCCCGCGTGGTGTTCGGACCGAAGATGAACGTCCAGGCCCCCCCGAACCTCTCGGACGAGGGCTACCCGAGGCTCCTCGACGCCGGCATCAACGACTGGGGCGGCGTGTCCCCGCTCACCCCCGACCACGTGAACCCGGAGAAGCCCTGGCCCAGGCTCGACGCCCTGGCGGAGCGCACCGCCGAGCGTGGATACGAGCTCCGGGAGCGGCTCACCATCTATCCGGAGTACGCCCTGAAGCCGGATCCCTGGATCGCCGGGAAGATGCAGCGGCCGGTGGCGGCGCTGGCCGCGGAGGACGGCTTCGGCCGCGAGGGGCACCGGCCGGAGGCCATCGCCTGGCAGGACCCCGATGTCCAGTGGAAGCCCCGGACCATCGCGCTGTCGTTCGCCAAGGCCGGCGACGCGGGCCTGCGCGACGACGCCATGGCCGTGTACGGGGACTTCGACGCGTTCGAGGTGGAAGCGACGCGGGCCTGGGGTCAGCGGACCGTCGACCCGGCCCACCTGAAGGGCGAGATCCGGCGGGCCCTGAAGAAGGCCACGGCCGGCCGGCCCGACGACATCACGGACGAGGAGGCCGTGGCCCTGTTCCAGGCCGAGGGCGAGGCCCTCGACGCGCTGTGCGCCGTGGCCGACGACCTCCGGCGGGACGCCGTCGGCGACGAGGTCACCTACGTCGTGAACCGCAACGTCAACTTCACGAACGTCTGCTACACGGGGTGCCGGTTCTGCGCGTTCGCCCAGCGGGAGGTCGATGCCGAGTCCTACACGCTCCGGCTGGAGGAGGTCGCCGACCGGGCCGAGGAGGCCTGGGCCTACGGCGCGACCGAGGTGTGCATGCAGGGGGGCCTGCACCCGAGCCTCCCCGGCGAGTTCTACTTCCAGCTCCTCGACGCGGTGAAGGCCCGCGTGCCCGACATCCACGTGCACGCCTTCAGCCCGATGGAGGTCCTGAACGGGTCCACGCGGCTCGGCATCTCGTTCCGGGAGTTCCTGGAGGAATGCCGCCGGCGCGGTCTCGGGTCCATCCCCGGCACGGCCGCGGAGATCCTGGACGAGGACGTGCGGTGGGTCCTGACCAAGGGGAAGCTCCCCGCCGACACGTGGGAGGAGATCGTGAAGACGGCCCACACCGTCGGGTTGCGGTCCTCCTCCACCATGATGTACGGCCATGTCGACGCGCCCCCGCACTGGGTGGCCCACATCCGCCGGCTGGCCCGGATCCAGGACGAGACCGGCGGCTTCACCGAGTTCGTACCGCTGCCGTTCATCCACCAGAACTCGCCGATCTACCTGGCCGGCAAGGCCCGCCCCGGTCCGACCCACGACGACAACCGGCGCGTGCACGCCGTGGCCCGCATCCTGCTGCACGGCCGCATCCCGAACGTCCAGGTGTCGTGGGTGAAGATGGGCGTGCAGGCGTGCCAGCTCATCCTGCGGGGCGGCGCGAACGACTTCGGTGGCACGCTGATGGAGGAGACCATCTCGCGGATGGCCGGAGCGGAGTGGGGGATCCGCATGGAGCCCTGGGAGATCGAGGGGGCCATCCGCGGCATCGGTCGCACGCCGGCCGAGCGGACCACGACGTACGGGCGAGTGCACCGGGATCGTCCCGTCGTTCCGCCGGACGGCGTCGCCGTCCGCTGACCGGCCCGAGACACCCCACGATCGTCTCTTTCGCCTCGTCCCTTGGCAATTAGTCAATCTGCCATACCAAATTATTCAAGCAGATTGACCATGGAAAAAGTTCCGTGAACCCCTTGCAACGACCTTGCAACGCGCGCGAGGATCCTGTCTTGGAATGACGGCCGAACGAGTCGAAAACTTGCACTTGCGTTTTGGGAGCCCCTTCCGTCAGAATTACACGAGTGTGATTCCGGGAGGGGATGGCCGTGCATCACTTCATCCCGTGGCAGGATCGGGCCCGCTGCCGCGAGCAGGATCCAGAAGTGTTCTTCCCCGAGAAGGGGGGCTCCTCGCGCGAGGCGAAGCGGATCTGCGCGGATTGCCCCGTTCGTATCGAGTGCCTGAACTACGCCCTGCGCCGGGACGAGCGCTACGGGGTGTGGGGCGGCATGAGCGAACGAGAGCGGCGACGCCTGAAGCGCATGGCGTCATGAGCTTCACAGGAGGAGGTGAATCATGCCAGTAGCGAAGAAGTCGACGGCCAAGAAGTCGGCAGCGAAGAGGTCAACCGCTGCCAAGAAGGGTGCGGCTACGAAGGCGAAGGCGGGAGCGAAGAGGTCAACCGCTGCCAAGAAGGGTGTGGCCACGAAGGCGAAGGCGGCAGCGAAGAGGACAACCGCTGCCAAGAAGGGTGCGGCCACGAAGGCAAAGAAGTCGACGGCCAGGAAGTCGGCCGCAAAGAAGTCGACGGCGAAGAAGCGGTAGCCGCGACGGTATCCACGCCGATGCGGAAGGGGGGACCGAGCGGCCCCCCTTCCTGGCGTCTGGGGCCGGTTCCCCGGCAACGGGGGCGAAGCGTGCTACGCTCGCGGCCGCCTGAAGAGGCGCCCCTGTTCATGACCCAGCTCTCGAGCACCACTTCCGAACGTTCCACTGGCACCACCCGCCACCGGGATCCAGCGGTCCTCGCCATCCTCGTGGCCCGCAACGGCATGCCGTGGCTGCGCGACTGCCTCCGGGCGCTGTCCCGCCAGACCTTCCCCCGCCTCGGCGTCGTGGCGGTGGACATCGGCTCCGCCGACGGTTCTCGGGAGCTGCTGGAGCGGGCCCTGGGGCCGGACCGCGTCCTCTCCATGCCGGAAACGCTCGGGCTGCCCGCCGCGGTGCAGGCCGCCCTGCGCGTGGACGCCGCGGGGCGGGCCGACTACGTCCTGATCCTGCACGACGACACGGTCCTGGAACCCGACGCCCTGGCCCGGCTGGTGGAGGCCGCGGAGCGGGTGGAGGGGGTCGGCGTGGTGGGGCCCAAGGTGGTCGACCTGGAGGACCCCCGCATCCTGCGCGACGTGGGCCGGTCCACCGACCGGTTCGCCGACCCGTACTCGCCGCTCGAGGAGGGCGAGATCGACCACGGCCAGTACGACCGGGTCCGGGAGGTCATGTTCGTGTCCTCCTGCGCCATGCTGGTCTCCCGGGCGGCCTGGCACCGGGCCGGCGTGCCGGACGAGCGGTTGTCGCCGGCGCACGAGGACCTGGACTTCTGCTGGCGGGCCCGGCTGGCGGGGTTCCGCGTCCTGATGGCCCCCGCGGCGCGGGCCCGGCATCACGACAGCGTCGACGACGGGACCCGGTACGGGCGAGACGCCGACCGGCCCCTGTACCACGAGGAACGGACCACGCTCGCCTCGATGCTCAAGAACTACGGGTTGTTCTCGCTGCTGTGGATCCTGCCGCTGTACGTGATCCAGTCGGTGGTGAAGTCGGTGGCCTGGGCGGTCTCCCGGCGGTTCGGGGACGTGTACCAGCTGCTGGCGGCGTGGGTATGGAACCTGGTCCACCTGCCCAGCACCGTCCGGCGGAGGATCCGCGCGCAATCGGTCCGAAGCGTTCCCGACCGCGCCATTCGTCGGTACATGGCGCCGGTGACGGTGCGGCTCCGGCACTGGGCGGAGTCGGCCGGAGGACGCTTCCGTGGCGCTCAGGAAGTTGGGGCCGGGGATCGGCCCCTCGACGAGCAGGAGGAGCTCGAGCTGCCGTCGCTGGGGACGCGCACGGTCTCCGTCGTCCGAGCCCATCCCGCGGCGACGGCGTGGGTGCTGTTCGCGGCCGTGGCCGCCCTGGCGTACCGGCAGCTGGTGGGGCCCGGGAGCCTGGAGGGCGGGGTCATCCCGATGTTTCCCGCACACCCGTCGGACTTCTTCCGGGAGCTCGACTCGGGGTTCCGGACGACGGGGCTGGGCGGGGCCCAGGCGGCCAGCCCGGCCCTGGCCATGCTGGGAGGTATTTCGGCCGTCCTGTTCGCCAGCACCGAGCTCGCCGCCAAGGCCCTGCTGATCCTGCTGCCCCCGCTGGCGGGGCTCACCTTCTACCGGGCCACGGTGCGGCAGACCGGGCAGCGGCTCCCGGCCGTGGTGGGGGCGTCGTGCTACGGGCTCTCCTCCGTGCTGATGTGGGCGTTCTCGCAGGGACGCATCGGGACGCTGGTGCTGATGGCGGTGCTGCCGCCGCTGGCCGCGCGTCTTCGCGCCGCGTTCGGGCCCGGCGCCCCGTCCCGCACCACGCGCTTCGTGGTGGAGACCGGGATGATCCTGGCGGTGGGGGTGGCGTTCTCGCCCGGGACCCCGCTGGCCTTCGCGCTCGTCGCACTGGCGTTCCTGGTGTTCCCGGTGCCCGGGGGCCGAAGGGTTCGCGGGCTTGGACTGACCGTCGCCACCGTCCTGGTCGGCGGCGCCCTGGTATTCCCGTTCGCCATCACCCTGGCCCAGGGGCAGGGCGTGGGGCTGTCCTCGCTGGTGGGGCGGCCGGAGTTCGCGTCGCTGGCCCGGCTGGCCCCGGACGGCGGTCCGGGCTCCTGGGCGGTGGCGTGGTTCCTGCCCGCGGCGGCCCTCCTGGGGTTCACCATGGTGGACCGGACGGGTCGGCGTGCCGCCGTGCGGTACCTCGTGATCGGGGTCGCCGCCGTGTACCTGGCGTGGCTCGCGGCGGCCGGGTACCTCCCGCACGCGGTGTCCAATCCCGGCGCGTATCTGGTGGCGGCCGCTCTGTCGTATTGCACCCTGGTGGCGCTGGGGGTGGCCGCGGCCATGGGGATGGAGCGCCGGGCCTTCGGTTACCGCCAGCTGGCCGTGGTGGTCCTGGCCGCCCTGCTGGCGGCGGGGCTCGGCCTCCAAGCCGCGGAGGCGGTGCGCGGGGGCTGGGACGTGGGACGGTCCCAGCTGCCGCCGGCGTGGCCGTTGGTCGCGGGGGCCCAGCCGGGCTCCGACTTCCGGGTTCTGTGGGTGGGCCGGCGGAGCGGCGACCCGTTCCCCGCTCCGGGCGGCGATCCGCAGGGGACCGTCAGCGCGGGCGGAACCACCGTCAGCTACGCCATCACCGGACGGAACGGGGTCACCGCGCTCGACATGGGGCGTCCGGAGCAAGGGGATGCCTACGCCTACGTGGACCGGGTCCTGGCGGAGATGCTGTCCGGGTCCACGGAGCACGGTGGCGCGCTGCTCGGACCGCTCGGGGTCCGGTTCGTGGTGGCGGACGAGGCGGGGCTGCCCCCTCGCGCCAAGCGCCGGCTGAACGCCCAGGTCGACCTGGACCTCCTCCCCGCGGGCGGCTTGGTCATCTACAGGAACGAGCGAGCCATCCCGCCGGCGGCGACCACGCTCCAGCCCGAGTACGCGCAAGCCAGTCGGGGTTCGGACCTGCTGGAAATCGAGACGCTCCCGCCATTCGATGGCGGCTCCCTTCGAGAGATCCCGGGGGGTTTCGAGGGAATCGTTCCCGGGGCCACGCGGGGGTCGCAGCGACCCCTCGTGCTGCTTGCGGATCAGTTCTCACCTGGGTGGCAGCTGCTCGGGGTCGGGGCGAGCATCGACTGTGCGGGTCTGTGCAGGGTCCCGGTGACCAGCTCCTTCGGATGGGCCACGGCCTTCCATACCGGCGGCGTCAACTCGTTTCGAATCACCTTCGCCGACCAGTGGAAGCGGACCGCGGAGATGGTCGGGCTCGGGGTCCTGTGGGTGCTGGGGCTGTGGATCACCCGGAAGCCTTCCCGGGGACCGCGGTGAGGCGGGCATGAGGGCTCGTGGCGGGTTCCTCGCCATCGTCCTGATCGCGGGGCTGGTGGGGGGCGGCGGGCTCTACCTCCAGCGAGAGGTCGGAGTCCGGCCGGCCACGGCGGTGGCGGCGGGCGCGGCGCCGTCCGGCGCGTGGCTGTGCCCGCACGGAGGCGGGGCGTCCGGTTGGAAGGTGTGGCTGTTCGTTACGAACCCGGGCTCGACGCCGGTCCAGATCCGGGTGCAGAGCTTCGGCTCCAAGGCGCCGTCGGACCCGCAGACGCTCACGATCGCCCCCCGGGCCCGGGCTCAGGTCGAGGTCCCCGCCACCGGGCGGGAGGCATCGTCGCTGGTCGAGTACTTCGGCGGGTGGGTGGCCGCGGGGTGGGTGGCGGTGGCCGGGGGCGACGAGTCCGGCACCGCGGCCGAGCCCTGTCTGGCCGAAGCGGGCCGGACGTGGCTGCTGCCGGACGGGACCACGGTCCAGGGACAGGACGCGTGGGTCGTGGTCATGAACCCGTTCGCGTCCGAGGCCGTGTTCAGCCTGACCCTGGTCACGGAGCGCCGGACCGTCCGGACCAAGGACTGGTCGGACTTCGTGCTGGGAGCCCGTCGGAGCGTCGCGTTCCACCTGAACAGCAAGGCGCTGGGGGAGCGGACCGTGGTCGCCGACGTGGACGTCTCGATCGGGCGGGTGGCGGCGAGCTCACTCGGCATCGCCGACGCCGGTGGCATCCGCAGCGCCGTGGGAGTGCCGGCCGCCACCGATCGGGTCTATCTCCCCGGCGGGGGCGACAGCGGACACAACGAGCTGGCCGTGGTGGATCCGTCCGGCCGGGGCGTGCACTACGAGGTGAACGTCCTCGACCCGCGGGGCCCCCAGCCCGCCCAGGGCCTCGGGCGGGAGCAGCTCGGGCCCGGCGTGGACCGCACGTACGACATCACGGCGGGGGACCCCGCCACCATCGTGGTCTCCGGCACCGACGGCCAGGTCGCGGCGGCTCGCCGGACGCTCGGCACGCGGGGGGACCAGGGGTCCACCGGCGGCGTGTCGAGCCCGGCACCCGCCTGGGTCATTTCCACCACAGCCGCTACCGAAGCCGACAAGGTGGCGGTGTACCTGGTCAACCCGGGGACCGACACCGTCCGGGTGCAGTGCTGGCTCCTGGGGGGCGGAGGCCAGGTCGGGCCTCCCATCACGGTCGAGGTCCCGGCGGGGGTGATGGTGACCGTCCCCACCGAGTTCAATCCGGACCGGCCGCAGGGGTCCGTGGTGGCCGTGGCCGCCAGCGGAACCTTCATCCCCGTGGAGGTGTCCTACTCCGCGAGCGGGACCGGGTACGCCGTCGCCGTCGGGGTCCCGGTTCCGGCCCGGTTCATCCCCAGTCCGGGCGCCTGAGCCATCTCCGGCGGGGAGTCATCTCGTATGAGGGGACGACCGGGGCGGGTCGCCGGGCCGTTTTGCGCCGATATGTGAAGGGGTAAGCCGAAGTGTCGATTACAATCGCAGCGAAAGGCCCCTGTACCGGTCGGAGGTTTCGGACGTGAGCTCGGGAAGGCATCGCAAGCGAAGGCTGCGCGGTCGCGGCCCGATCATCCTGGTCGTCATCCTGGGCCTGCTGGCCGCGGGGGGCGCGGGCTCGGCCTACGCCGCCTTCCAGTACGACCAGGGTCGCGCCACCAGGATCCTCCCCGGGGTGAGCGTCGGCGGCGTCGCCGTGGGCAACATGACCCGGGAGCAGGCCATCGGGGCCCTGGAGCGAGGGACCGACCAGGCCCTGACCCGAAAGCTCACCATCGAGGCCGGCAAGCGGTCCTGGCAGCTGCCGCTTTCCGCTCTCGGCCTGTCCGTCGACGTCACGGCCGCCGTGGACCGGGCGCTGTCGCTGTCGAGTTCCTATTCCTGGGTGTCGCGGGTGTACCACCGCCTGTCCCACAAGCCGGTGAACCGCTCCATCCCGCTCACGTTCGACTTCAAGGGCGCCGCCATCAAGACGTTCCTGGCCACGGTGGGCCAGGACATGGCCAGGGCGCCTCGCAACGCCGCCTACACCCTGGTGGACGGGGTCATGAAGATGGTCCACTCCCACGACGGCCGGTCGCTCGCCCCGTGGCGGAGCTGGAACCTGCTGAAGCAGGCGGTCGTGGGGCAGCACACCGACTCGCCGGTGACGCTCCCGCTGCTGGCGGTCCAGCCCAAGGTCACCGACGACACGGTGGGCAAGGCCATCGTGGTCAACCGGACCACGAACTCGCTCCAGCTGTTCGACAACTTCAAGGTCATCCGGACCTACCCGGTGGCCACGGCGAGGTTCGGGTTCGAGACCCCGCCCGGCCAGTGGGAGGTCGTCAACAAGGTGGAGAACCCCACCTGGTACAACCCGTGTCTCGGCCAGCCGGGATGCTGGGCGGCGAGCGAGCCGCCGACGATCCCGCCGGGCCCGGGGAACCCCCTCGGGACGCGCGCCCTGTACCTGAACGCTCCCGGGATCCGGATCCACGGGACGCCGGAGGACAGCTCCATCGGCTCGTACGCGTCGCACGGCTGCATCCGGATGCACATCTCGGACTCCGAGGCGCTGTACCCGCTGGTTCCGATCGGCATCCCCGCGTTCATCGTGGGCGCCCCGCCGTGGGGCGACACGGGCAACCCCGGCACCCCCGGCACGTAGCCCGAAGGAGCCGGTCGCAACCCGCCAGGCCGGCCAGTGGTCCGACCACGGCGTGCCTGGTGTCCCCTCTTCGCCCCACGGTCTGTGTCGGCCGGCGGGCCGACCATGTGGGCCAAACGCCCGAACGGGGAAATGATCGGTGGGTGCTATGGAGCCGAAGGTGGTCCCGTGACGAGAATCACACTGTCATGGCCCCTACTCCAAGACACCACGCCAGCTGCCCGTCCTGCCGGGACGGCGACATCATCACCATCTCGATGACCGTGAGTGGATCGGACCTGGCCTTCGCGACGTGCCACCGGTGTGAAGCCAAGTGGTGGTTCCGCGACGGCGAGCAGCTTCCGCTGACCTCGGTCATCGCCCTGGTGGGAAGCCGCTAGACCCGCAGCACCGAACAGCTCCACAGCCTCCGACGGCGACCGGACGCCCCGCAATGGGCGAGCGGTCGCCGTTCTGCATCCCCGGTAGGATGCGGGCCACCGTGTCCGAACGCGACCTCGGCTCCATCTTCAAGGCCTACGACGCGCGGGGCGTGGTCCCCGACCAGCTGGACGACGACGTGGCCCGGCGGGCGGGGGCCGCCTTCGCGGAGTGGTCCGGCGCGTCCAGGATCGCGCTGGGCCGCGACGCCCGGCCGTCGTCCCCTTCGCTGGCGGCAGCGTTCACGGAAGGGGTCACCTCTCGGGGCGCGGACGTGATCGACCTCGGGCTGGTGTCGACCGACCTGCTCTACTTCGCCTCCGGCGACCTGGACGTGCCGGGGACCGTGATCACGGCCAGCCACAACCCCCCGCAGTACAACGGGCTGAAGTTCTGCCTGGCCGGTGCCGCCCCGGTCGGCGAGGAGAGCGGGCTGCGGGAGATTCGGGCCCTGGCCGAGCGGGACTCGTATCCGCCTTCCGCCTCCTGGGGCCGGGTGCAGCGCCGCGACATGCTGGAGCGCTACGTGGAGCACGTCCTCGGGTTCGTGGACGTCGCCGCGATGGCCCCCCTCACCGTGGTGGCCGACACGGCGAACGGGATGGGCGGCCTGGTGGTCCCGGCGGTCATGGAGCGGCTCCCCGTGAAGCTGGTGGGCCTGTACCTGGAGCTGGACGGGACGTTCCCGAACCACCCGGCGGACCCCATCAACCCCGAGAACCAGCGTGATCTCAAGGTGGCCGTCCAGGAGCACCAGGCGGACGTGGGAATGGCCTTCGACGGCGACGCCGACCGCATGTTCCTGGTGGACGAGCGAGCCGAGGGCGTGAGCGGCTCGCTGGTCACGGCATTGGTGGCCAAAGCGTTGCTGGAAGCGAACCCGGGGGCGACGGTGGTCCACAACCTCATCTGCTCATGGGTGGTCCCGGAGGTCATCAAGGAAAACGGCGGCGTGCCGGTTCGAACCCGGGTGGGGCACTCGTTCATCAAGCAGGTGATGGCCGAGACCGGCGCGGTGTTCGGCGGCGAGCATTCGGGCCACTACTACTTCCGCGACAACTACCGGGCCGACTCCGGGCTCATCGCCGGCGTGATCGTGCTCCAGGAGATGTCCCGGGCCGGCCGGCCTCTGTCCGAGCTGCTGGAGCCGTTCCGCCGCTACCACGACTCCGGGGAGATCAACTCCGAGGTCACCGACCAGCAAGGCACGGTCGACCTGCTGGCGCGGCGCTACTCGGACGGCCGGCAGGACCGGCTGGACGGGTTGACGGTGGAGTACGACGACTGGTGGTTCAACGTGCGGTCCTCGAACACCGAGCCGCTGCTCAGGCTGAACGTGGAGGCCCGGACGCAGGAACTCCTGGAGGAGAAGACGGCGGAGGTCCTGGAGCTCATCCGGGGCGAGGGCCAAGGAGGAACGACATGATCGACGAGGAGCTCCTGAACATCCTGGCCTGCCCGAACTGCCGCGGCGAGGTCGAGTACCACGAGGCCGAGCAGTTCATCGAGTGCCTGAAGTGCCACTACAAGTATCCGGTCCGCGACGGCATCCCGGTCATGTTGATCGAGGAGGCCGAGAAGCCCGCGGGCTGAGGGACGGTTCCCCTGTCCTTGTCCAAACGCATGATCGACCTCGACGACACGGGGGCCCTGGCGGCGGCCGATCCGTCCGGGATGCTCGGCGCCGTGCTGGGCTTGCCCGACGACTGCGAGCGCGGGTACGAAGTCGGCCGCGCCGTCGAGGAAGTGCCCACCGGGGAGTCGCTCTCGGCGCTGGCCGTCTGCGGCATGGGGGGCTCGGGAGTGGCCGGCGACGTGGTCCAGGCGCTGTACCGAGACCGCCTCGGCATCCCCGTGGCGGTGGTGAAGAGCCCCGAGCTGCCCGAGTTCTGCGGCAAGGACACGCTGGTGGTGTGCTCCTCGTATTCCGGGAACACCGCCGAGGTGCTGGCCTGCTTCGAGGTGGCCGCCCGCCGGGGATGCCGCACCATCGCCGTCACCTCCGGCGGCGAGCTGGCCCGCCGGGCCGGCGAGGAGGGTGTTCCCGTGGTCCCCCTGCCCGGGGGGTTCCTCATGCCGAGAGCCGCCATCGGGGTGCTGGTGTTCGGGACCCTGGGCGCGCTGGAGCGGGTCGGCGTGACCCCGCCGGAGGAGCCCGAGGTCGAGGCGACGGTGGAGGCTCTGCGGCCGCTGGCCTCCTCCATCGGGCCGGACCGCCCGCAGGAGTCGAACCGGGCCAAGGCGCTGGCGGCGAAGCTGGCCGGCCGCTTCCCGGTGATCTGGGGCGCCGACGGGATCGGGGCGGTGGCCGCCTCGCGGTGGCGAAACCAGCTGGCCGAGAACGCGAAGGTGCCGGCGTTCGCCTCCGCCCTGCCGGAGCTGGATCACAACGAGGTCGTCGGGTGGTCGGAGGGCACCGGCGACCGGTTCCTGCTGGTGACGCTCCGCCACGAGGGGGAGCATCCGGACGTGGCGGGGCGCTTCGGCGTCTCCGTGGAGGTCGTGTCGGCTTCGGGAATGGAACACGCGGAAGTGCGGGCCGAGGGGGCCTCCCCGCTGGCCCGGCTGATGTGGCTGGCCATGCTGGGCGACGCGACGAGCGTGTACCTGGCGTACCTACGGGGGGTGGACCCCACGCCGATCGAGGCCATCGCACGGATCAAGGCGGCCCTGGAGCGGCAGGCGTCGCCGTGAGAGCCGGAGAGGGCGCGGATCTGCCGTCGCCGCCGGGCGAGGACCTAGCCGCGAAAGCCCTGGCGGTGATCCGGGAACGGACGTCCCTTCGGCCCGTGGCCGGGGTGATCCTGGGATCGGGACTGGGGGCCGCTGTGCAGGGCGTGGAGGAGGAGGCCGCGTTCCCGTACCCGGCCCTGCCGGGGTTCGCGGCGACGACCGTCCCCGGGCACGCCGGGCGTCTGGTGCTGGGACGGCTGGCGGGAACGCCCGTGGCGGTGTTCCTGGGGCGGATGCACTATTACGAGGGCAACCCGATGGCGCGTTCGGCGCTGCCCGTCCAGGTGTCCCGGCTCCTGGGCGCGGACACGATGGTCCTCACGGCGTCGGTGGGGGCGCTCGACGCGTCGTTCGCGCCGGGGACCGTGGTGGTGGGCTCGGACCACATCAACCTGATGGGGGAGAACCCGCTGCGGGGGTGGCGCCGGCCGGACGGCTCGCCGCCGTTCGTGGACCTCTCGGCGGTGTACGACCCGTGGCTGGCCGCCGTGGCCGTGGAGGAGGCCCAGTCCATCGGGGCCCCCGTGGGCCGGGGCGTATACTTGGCCGTCTCCGGCCCCAGCTACGAGACGCCGGCCGAGATCGAGTTCATGCGCCGGGCGGGCGGCAGCGTGGTGGGGATGTCCGTGGTTCCGGAGGCGGTTCCCGCGCGAGCCCTCGGGATGCGCGTGCTCGGGCTGTTCTCGGTGACCAACGCGGTGGGCGGCGAGGTGTCGCACCAGGAGGTCATCCGGGTGGGGACTCAGATGGGATCGGTGATCGGACGGCTGCTCGCCGGGGTCCTGCCCCGGCTGGCCGGGACCGGCGCAATCGACGAGGGGTAGGTGAGGCATGGACTGCGACGTCAAGGACCTCGGACTGGCGGAGAAAGGTCGAGGGCGCATCGACTGGGCCCAGAGCGAGATGCGGGTGCTCGGGCTGATCCGGGAGCGCTTCGAGAAGGAACGGCCCCTGGAGGGGATGCGCATCGCGGCGTGCCTGCACGTCACCAGCGAGACGGCGAACCTGGTGGAGACGCTCCAGGCCGGAGGGGCGGACGTGGCCCTGTGTGCCTCGAACCCGCTGTCCACCCAGGACGACGTGGCCGCGGCGCTGTGCGAGCAGAGCGGGATCTTCGTCTACGCCATCAAGGGTGAGGACGGGGAGACCTACTACCGTCACATCCGTTCCGTCCTCGACCACCATCCCAACATCACCATGGACGATGGCGCCGACCTGGTGGGCATCCTGCACAAGGAGCGCCGGGAGCAGCTTCCGGAGATCCTGGCCGGGACCGAGGAGACCACCACCGGCGTGATCCGGCTGCGGTCCATGGCCGAGCACGGCGTGCTGGCCTACCCGATCGTGGCTGTGAACGACGCGAACACCAAGCACCTGTTCGACAACCGGTTCGGGACCGGCCAGTCGACCATCGACGCCATCCTGCGGTCCACGAACCTCCTCCTCGCCGGGCGGACCGTCGTGGTGTGCGGCTACGGCATGTGCGGCCGCGGTGTGGCCTCCCGAGCCCGGGGGATGGGCGCGGCGGTGGTGGTGACCGAGGTGGCTCCGCTCCCGGCCCTGGAGGCCGTCATGGAGGGCTTCCGGGTCATGCCCCTGCGGGAGGCCGCCCGCTTCGGCGATGTGTTCGTCACGGTGACCGGGGACACTTCGGTGATCCGTCGCGAGCACCTCGAGGTGATGAAGGACGGGGCGGTGCTGGCCAACTCGGGGCACTTCGACGTGGAGATCGACAAGGGGGCGCTCGCGGACATGGGCGGGGAGCCGCGGCGGGTCCGCGAGTTCGTGGACCAGTATCAGCTCCCGGACGGCCGTCGGATCTCGCTGCTGGCCGAGGGGCGGCTGGTCAACCTGAGCGCGGCGGAGGGCCACCCGGCGGCGGTCATGGACATGTCGTTCGCGAACCAGGCGCTCACCGTGGAGTGGATCGCCAAGCAGGAGTCCAGGCTGGCGCCCGACGTGTACTCCGTGCCGGCCGACATCGACGCGGAGGTTGCCACGCTGAAGCTCCGGGCCATGGGCGTGGAGATCGACGAGCTCACCGCTGAGCAGGAGGCCTACCTCCAGTCCTGGGAGCAGGGGACCTAGTGCGTCCGGCGCCCCGGATGGAGGCCTAGCCGGCCGGCGCGGCGCATGGGACCGGCCGACGCTCTCCTCGGCGAGTTCCGGACGGCCGGCCGGACCCTGTTCTCGCTGGGCCTGGTCAAGGGGGCCAACGGGAACCTCTCCGTATCCGACGGAAACCGCCTCGTGATCACGCGGGCTGGGTGCTCGCTGGCCGGGCTGTCGCCGGACGACGTCCTGGAGGGAAGCCTGGACGGGCCGCCGGCGGGGGCGTCGTCGGACCTCGCCCTCCACCTCGCCGCGTACCGGCAGCGCGGTCCGGGGGCCGTCGCACACGCGCACCCGCCGGGAACCGTTCCGGAGGAGGTCGGACCGGGAACGCCGCACGGAAGGTACGCGCACGCCTCGTCGCTGGCGGAGGCGGTGGCGGAGCTGGTCCGGGAGGCTCGCGACGGAGGGGCGACGTGAAGCCGGTCGAGTGGGACGACGGCGTCGTGCGGATCCTCGATCAGACCCGGCTCCCCGAGGAGGAGGTCTACCTCGCCTGCCGCTCGCCCCATGACGTGGCGGAAGCCATCCGGACGCTTGCGGTGCGGGGCGCTCCCGCGCTGGGCGTGGCCGCGGCCATGGGCGTGGCCCTGGCCGCCCATCGGTCCGAGGCCCGCGGCCCCAGGGGCCTGGTCCACGAGCTCGAACGCGAGGCCGGCCGGCTCGTGGCCACCCGCCCCACGGCGGTGAACATCGCCTGGGCGGTGGGCCGGGTCCTGGCCGCCGTCCGGGCGCGGGGATCGATCGACGAGATCCGGCGTACCGCCCTGGACGAGAGCCTCCGGATCGCCCTGGAGGACGAGCAGGCCTGTCTGGCCATGGGAGCCCTGGGAGCGGAGCTGGTTCCGCCGGGAGCGAACGTGCTCACGCACTGCAACACCGGCATGCTGTGCACCTTGGGGACGGGAACAGCGCTTGGCGTGGTGTATGCGGCGCACGAGGCCGGCAAGCGGGTGCACGTGTGGGTGGACGAGACGCGGCCCGTCCTGCAGGGGGCCCGCCTGACCGCGTGGGAGCTCCAGCGGATGGGCGTTCCCATGACCCTCATCGCGGACACCGCACCCGGTCACCTGATGGCGCAGGGCCGGGTGGACCTGGTGATCGTGGGCGCGGACCGCATCGCGGCCAACGGCGACGTGGCCAACAAGATCGGGACGTACCAGCTCGCGGTGCTGGCGAGCCATCACGGCGTCCCGTTCTACGTCGCGGCGCCGACCTCGAGCATCGACCTGTCGACGCCGAGCGGTAGGGACATCCGGATCGAGGAACGGGACCCCCTGGAGGTGACGGCGCCCCGAGGAGTCCGGTTCGCCCCGGAGGGGACGCCCGCGGCGAACCCGGCCTTCGACGTGACGCCGGCGCGGCTGGTCTCGGCCATCGTGACCGAGCAGGGGATCGTGCGGGCGCCGTATCGCTCGAGGCTCCGGGCGGTCGTGGGCGGGAGCCGCGCGTCGTGAGCGGCGAGTCCGCGGTCCCCTCCATCTCCATCCGGGCTCGTTTCGAGCGGTTCCCGGCCACGGTGAAAGGAGCCTTCGTGCTCCGGGGGGAGGACGCCGATCCGCATCAGGTCTCCGTCGTGGCGGCCCGGGTGGTCCGGCTGCCCGGCCCGGCGGTGCGCGACCTGCCCCTGGGCGAGGTGACGCTGGACGCCCCGCCCCATCAGGACCTCTTCGTGCCGTTCGAGGCGTCCATCGTGGACCTGGACGCGGGCTGGTACGGGTTCGAGGTGGAGCTCGAGGTGGACGGGGTCAGGCAGGTGCACCCGGGTGACCGGCGCTTCTCCGTGCCGTGGCCGCGGGGCACGATCCGGACGGGGACCCTCCGGGTCGAGGAGGACATGGAGCTGGGAGACGGGTCCGCGCGGGTCGACCGGGTGCAGTGCACGACCGACGCGACGACGGTCCGGCTCCAGGTCGACCCGCCCCAGGCCGTAGAGGTCGAGCTGCGGGCCGACGGCGACGTCCTTCCCGTGATCGCCCTGGTGTTGGACGATGCCACCGGTGAGGTGACGGCCACCGCATATCCGGTCCTCCGGCGCCACCGCCGGCTTCGGATCGAGCTCCAGGCCATCCGGGGAAGGGCGCCCATGGCGCGGGGGCAGCTCGAGATCGACCTTCCCTAGCGAATTCCGGGTCCTCGGTGCCTGCGGTCGATGCCGGCCCAGGGGAGTCCGTGGGCCGGCCGTTCGGGCTTGCGCCCGCTGTTCGCCCTGGCCACAGCGCTGCGGCGGGGTCGTGTCACTGGCCGAGGCTACGGTCCCTTCGATGGTCAGGGTCCTGCGAGACATGCTGTTTCCGCTCCGGTGCGCCAGCTGCGGCGCGGGGTCGTGGCCGTTCTGTCCGGGCTGCCGAGCCGCTCTCGTGGTGGTCACGCCGCCGCTGTGCGCCCGATGCGGCCGGCCGGCCGAGGATGCGGTGGGCCGGTGCAGGGACTGCCCACCGACTCCCGTCGAGGTCGCTCGATCACCGCTCGTGTACGAGGGTCCTGCCCGGGCGGCCCTGCATCGATTGAAGTTCTCGGGCTGGCGGGTCGTCGCGGAGGCGTTCGGGGCAGCCATGGCGGCGGTCAACGTGTTCGAAGCCGAGGCCGTGACGTGGGTGCCATTGTCGCCGGGCCGCAGGGCCCGGCGGGGGTTCGACCAGGCCCGAGCCCTCGCCGTGGCCGTCGCCGGACGGGTGTCCGTCCCGGCCGTGCCGCTGCTCGAACGCACCACGGAGACGCCGCCCCAGGCCAGACGCTCCGCGGTGGAGCGGCGCCGGGCCATGCGAGGGGCGTTCCGCTCCGCGGGCCGGGACCCTCCGGCCAGCGTCCTGCTCGTGGACGACGTCCTCACGACCGGGGCCACGGCCGCGGAATGCGCCCGGGTGCTGGTCTCGGCGGGGGCCGCCCACGTCGGGTTGCTGACGGCGGCCAGGGCTCTGTCCGGGCCGATCCCGGCACGATGCTATAGTCGGGACGACTCCCGTCTGAGTCTGTGGTTGCCCGGGGACCGACCCCGGTAGTCGATGCCAGTCGCAGGCGAAGCGACCCACGTAAGGCGAGCCTTGGCCGCCGAGCATGGTGCGACTTAGATGTAA
This sequence comes from Actinomycetota bacterium, assembly GCA_030774015.1. Taxonomy (NCBI): domain Bacteria; kingdom Bacillati; phylum Actinomycetota; species Actinomycetota bacterium. Next base: position 42,594 of record JALYLZ010000063.1, read on the forward strand.
GTCCTGCCCTGGCCGGGGTATCCCGGCCGGGAGAAGGTGCTAAGCCGCGGGAACGCGGTGATCCCCTCAGCAGGCGGGTGTGGGGCCAAAGACCAGGTCAGTCGGACGGGAGTCCTTTGCACGGCCGCGGCGCTCGAGACAGGGAGGCGGCATGGAGCTGGTGGTGAAGGGCAGGGGCGTCGAGGTCACCGACCAGCTCAGGCGTACCGTTCGCCATAAGCTCGACAAGCTGTCCCGGGTCGAGCCCAAGGCCGTCCGCGTCGAGGTCGAGGTGATCTCGGAGCGCAACCCCCGGCAGAACGGCGCCAAGCGGGTCGAGGCCACCCTGGAAACGCCCCGCGAGACGTTTCGGGCTCGAGCCCAGGCCCGCGACGTCGAAGTGGGCCTCGATCAGCTCGTGGAGCGCCTGGAGCGTCAGGTCCGCGATCACCGCGAGAAACGGCGAAACCGCATTCTGGATGGGGCCAATCGTCTAAAATCCGCTCGGACCAACCCGGGAGGACAGACAGCGGCGGAGTAGCCCGACCGGGGCCGTGGCCCAACGCCGGGGGACGGGTGGGTACGAGAGAAGTCAGCCCGCAGGACGACCAGGACCAGCTCCGCGTCCTCATCGTGGACGACCACGCCCTGTTCCGCCGCGGGCTCGAGATCGTCCTGGAGCCCGAACCGGACATCACGGTGGTCGGCGAGGCGTCGGACGGTCAGGAGGCCACCGCCAAGGCCCAGGAGCTCATGCCCGACGTCGTGCTCATGGACGTCCGTATGCCGAGGCGCTCCGGGATCGAGGCGGCCCGGGAGATCCGGGACATGCTCCCGCACGTGCGAATCCTGATGCTGACGGTGTCGGAGGAGGAAGCCGACCTGTACGAGGCGATCAAGGCCGGCGCCTCCGGCTACCTGCTGAAGGAGATCTCCACGGAGGAGATCCCCCAGGCCATCCGCTCCGTCGTGGCCGGGCAGTCCCGCATCTCTCCGTCCATGGCCTCGAAGCTGCTCACGGAGTTCGCCACGATGAGCAAGCAGGCCGCGGATCGGCGCCTGATGCCCCCGCCCCGGCTCACCGACCGGGAGACCGAGGTCCTCGGGCTGGTCGCGAACGGCCTGAACAACCGGGACATCGCCCGGGAGCTGTTCATCTCCGAGAACACCGTGAAGAACCACGTCCGCAACATCCTGGACAAGCTCCATCTGCACTCCCGGATGGAGGCCGTCGTCTACGCCGTCCGCCAGAACATCCTGGACGTCTCGGACGGTGCCGGGGGCCCCTCCCCGGCGGTCCCGTAGCCGGGCCCGACCCCATCGGGGCGACCGCACCGCTGCCGCTCGGAACCCCGGCCAACCAGGACCCCCCTCGTATAATCGAGTTCCCCATACGCGCTCGCGCACGACCGCAAGGAGCCCCGTTGGTACTCGACAAGCTCGGCGATTTCGGAGAGGGTCGCAAGGTCAAGAAGCTGGGCGAGCTCGCCCGGGTCATCGGGACCTTCGAGCCCGAGATCGAGGACCTCTCGGACGCCGAGCTCCGCGGCAAGACCGATGAGTTCAAGCGCCGCCTGGCCGACGGCGAGACCCTCGACGACATCCTCCCCGAGGCCTTCGCCTCCGTCCGGGAGGCGGCCAAGCGCACCATCGGGCAGCGCCACTTCGACGTGCAGCTGATGGGCGGCGTCGTCCTGCACCAGGGCAACATCGCCGAGATGAAGACCGGTGAAGGAAAGACCCTCGTGTCGACCCTGCCGAGCTACCTGAACTCCTTGGGCGGCGAAGGGGTCCACGTGGTCACCGTCAACGACTACCTGGCCAAGCGGGACTCCGAGTGGATGGGGCCGATCTTCCGAGCCCTGGGCGTCTCCATCGGGCTGATCCAGACCAGCATGAATCCCGAGGAGCGCCGTCCCGCGTACGCCGCCGACGTCACCTACGGCACCAACAACGAGTTCGGGTTCGACTACCTCCGCGACAACATGGCCATGCGCCTGGAGGACATGGTCCAGCGCGGGCACCACTTCGCCATCGTGGACGAGGCGGACTCCATCCTGATCGACGAGGCCCGGACCCCGCTGATCATCAGCGGCATGGTGGCCGACTCCGCCAAGTGGTACCAGACCTTCGCCCGCATCGCGCCGCGCCTGCGCAAGGACGAGGACTACGAGGCCGACGAGTCCAAGCGCACCGTCGCCGTCAGCGAAGAGGGCGTGCGCAAGGTCGAGGAGATCCTGGGCATCGAGAACCTGTACGAGCACGTGCACACGCCGCTCGTGCACCACCTCCAGAACTCCCTGCGGGCCAAGGAGCTGTACAAGCGCGACGTCGACTACATCGTCGCGAACGGCGAGGTCAAGATCGTCGACGAGTTCACCGGCCGGGTGCTGGAGGGCCGGCGGTACTCCGAGGGCCTGCACCAGGCCATCGAGGCCAAGGAAGGCGTGAGGATCAAGGAGGAGAACCAGACCCTCGCCACCATCACCATCCAGAACTACTTCCGGATGTACGACAAGCTCGCCGGGATGACGGGGACGGCCAAGACCCAGCTGGTGGAGTTCGAGGAGGTCTACAAGTTGGGGGTGGTGGACATCCCCACCAACCGGCCCATGGTCCGCAACGACCAGCAGGACGTCATCTACAAGTCGGAGGACCCCAAGTGGCGGGCGGTCACCGAGGACATCGCGGAACGGAACGAGAAGGGCCAGCCCGTCCTGGTGGGCACGGTGTCGATCGAGAAGTCCGAGCGCCTGTCCGGCTACCTCCGACGCCGCGGCGTCCCGCACCACGTCCTGAACGCGAAGCACCACGAGAAGGAGGCCATGATCGTGGCCCAGGCCGGTCGGCTCGGGTCGGTCACGGTGGCCACGAACATGGCCGGCCGAGGGGTCGACATCCTCCTCGGGGGCAACCCCGAGTACCTGGCCCGCCAGGAGATGGCCGCTCGGGGGTTCGACAACGACCGCTACCTGATGTTCGACATGGACCCCCAGGAGCGCGAGGATTACGAGGCCGAGTACGAGCCGATCTTCCGCAAGTTCAAGGGCCAGACCGACGCCGAGCACGAGGAGGTCGTGCAGGTCGGCGGGCTGTACGTGCTGGGCACCGAGCGCCACGAGTCCCGCCGGATCGACAACCAGCTCCGGGGCCGGTCCGGCCGGCAGGGCGACCCGGGCGCGTCGATGTTCTACCTCTCGCTGGGGGACGACCTGATGCGGCTGTTCGCCTCCGAACGGATCGGGCGGATCATGGACCGCCTGAAGTGGCCGGAGGACGAGCCCATCGCCGCGAAGATGGTGAGCCGGGCCATCGAGGGCGCGCAGCGACAGGTCGAAGGCGTCAACTTCGAGCGACGCAAGAACGTCCTGAAGTACGACGAGGTCATGAACACCCAGCGCCAGGTGATCTACACGGAGCGCCGGAAGATCCTGGAGGGTCGGGACCTCCGCGACGATGCGCTGGAGATGGTCACCGACGCCGTCCAGGCCACGGTGGCCCAGTACGTCTCCGCGGAGGTCTTCTCGGAGGAGTGGGACCTCGAGAGCATGTTCAACGCGCTGGCCAACATCTACCCGGTCCAGCTTCGGGTGGCGGACCTCGAGGGCGTCGACGACCCCGAGGAGGTCCTGGAGAAGATCCTCCAGGAGGCCATGGCGGCCTACGAGGAGAAGGAGGAGCTGGTCGGGCCGGAGACCATGCGGGAGCTCGAGCGCATGGTCCTGCTCTCGATCATCGACAACAAGTGGCGCGAGCACCTCTACGAGATGGACTACCTCGAGGAGGGCATCCACCTCCGGGCATACGGCCAGCGCGACCCCCTCGTCGAGTACCAGCGCGAGGCCCACTCGATGTTCGAGGAGTTGAAGGGCGGCATCCGAGACGAGTTCGTCCGCTACATCTACCGAGTGGAGCTGGTCCGCCAGGACGAGCCGGCCCGGCCCAGGCCTCAGCGCGTGCTGGTGAGCCACGGCGAGGGCGGGGATGAGGCGGGGACCGCGCCGCAGGCCCGCAGCGACAAGGTCGGCCGGAACGCGCCGTGTCCGTGCGGATCCGGGCGGAAGTACAAGAAGTGCCACGGGGCCACGGTCTGACCCGCTGGGCCACCCGGCGAGACCGCGGCCTGAACCGCTGAGCCACCCGGCGCTCTCTCGCTCCCTCGACAGCCCGCCGGACGAACGGTGAGAATGCGACCGACCCCGCCGAAGCCATGAGCGATCACGACACCGCTGTACCGTGCGCCACGTGCGGAGCGCGCATCCCGGCCGGGGCGCGCTTCTGCCCCTCCTGCGGCACGCCCGTGCCCGTCCCGGCCTCCGGGACGGCGGCCGGAGCGGGGGTCGCGGAGCCCCACACCGCCACCGGCGCGCCCATGCGAGGGTTCGAGACAGGTGGCCGCGCGGACGAGCTCCGGCCGGTCACCGCCCTGTTCGCCGACGTGGTGGGATCGACCGCGCTCGGCGAGCGCCTGGGGCCGGACGAGGTCAAGGCCCTGATCGGGGAGTGCGTGAGCCGCATGAGCCGGGCGGTCGAGGAATTCGGTGGAACGATCCAGGCCTACATGGGGGACGGGATCTGCGCCTACTTCGGCGTGCCGGCGGCCCACGAGGACGACCAGGAACGTGCCGCCAGGGCCGCGCTGCGCATCCTCCAGTTGGTGGGGGAGTACGGCCGTGACATCGAGGCCGGGTGGGGGATCGCCGGGTTCAACGTCCGGGTCGGCATCAACTCCGGACCCGCCGCTGTGGGGACGGTGGGGGCGGCGGACCCGCAGGAGGTGGCCCTGGGCGACACCACCAACGTGGCCGCCCGGCTCCAGTCCGCGGCGCTCCCGGGCACCGTGGCCGTGGGCGACGCGGCCGCCCGCCGGCTGTCCCAGCACTTCGTCCTGGAGCCGCTCGGGGAGCTGGCCGTGAAGGGGCGGACGGAGCCGGTGCTGGCGTGGCGGCTGGTCGCGCCCCGTTCCACCCTGGAAGCCGGTCCGGCCACACCCCTGATCGGCCGGGACGGCGAGCTGGCCCGGCTGGCCGCGGTGGTGGACGAGCTGGAGGCCGGCCGGGGGCAGGTCCTGGTGGTCACGGGCGAGGCCGGGCTGGGAAAGACCCGCACGCTCGCCGAGCTCCGGCGGGTGGCCGGCGATCGGGTGACGTGGCTGGAGGGCCGCTGCCTGTCCTACGGGGGCGAGCTGCTGTACTGGCCGTTCGTGGAGATGATCCGAAGCTGGCTGGGAACCTCCGAGGGTGAGGCGGAGGTGGCCGTGCGGATGCGCCTGCGAGCCCGCATGGCCCCGCTCCTGGACGCCCAGCACCCCGACGCGCTCTCGTACCTGGGCCGGCTCCTGTCGGTCCGGTTGGAGGCGGAGCCCGAGCGCGACCTCCACCCCCCCTCCGCGGACCGCCTTTCGGCCGGCATCCGGGGCGCGTACCTGGCCTGGATCGAGCGTCTGGCCGCCGAGCGTCCGGTGGTGGTGGCGGTGGACGACCTCCAGTGGGCCGATCCGGCCACCCGGGAGCTGGCGGAGGACCTCCTGGCCGTGACCGACCGGGCCCCCCTTCTGGTGGCGGCCTCGCTCCGCTCCGATCCGGCCTCGGAGGGCTGGACGTTCCGCCTGAAGGTCCTCTCCGAGTTCATGCACCGGGCGGTGGAGCTGCCGCTCACCCCGCTGGCCCGGGAGTCGGCGGAGCGCCTGGTCGACGCGCTGATGCCGATCGGCATCCTCGATCCCACCACCCGATCCGAGATCGTGAGCCGGGCGGAGGGGAACCCCCTGTACGTCGAGGAGCTGCTCCGGGCGGTACTGGAGAGCGGCGTCCCGGACCGGCGGCGGACCTGGACGCTTCCCTCCTCCACGACCGGCCTCATCCCCGCCAGCCTGGAGGGATTGTTCATCGCCCGGATCGACCGGCTCTCTCCCGGAGCCCGCCGGCTGGCCCAGGCGGCGGCCGTGGTGGGGCGGAGCTTCCCGGTCCGGGTCCTGGAACGGCTCCACGACGGCAACGTCCAGGCGGACCTGGCGGAGCTCCTCCGGGCGGAGATCGTGCGGGAGCTCCGCCGGTATCCCGAGCTGGAATGCACGTTCCGCCACGGGCTGGTGCAGGACGCGGCACTCTCGACGCTCACTCCAACCAGCCGCCGGGAGCTGTACGGGCGGGTGGCCGACGCATTCGAGAACGACGTGTACGCAGCGGCGGTGGAGGAGCACCTCGAGGAGCTGGCCTTCTACTACTACCGGAGCGACCAACCGGCCAAGGCGCTCGCGTACCTGGAGCGAGCCGCGGAGCGGGCGGAGTCGCTGGACGCGCGTCCTCAGGCCGCCGAGCTGTGGACCCGGGCCGGGAAGGTGGCGTCCCGGTTGGGAGACGAGGAAGCCGGCAAGCGCGTCGAGGCGCGGCTGGCGCCCCTCGACGCCGGCGGCTCCTGGAAGGGCTACGCCTGAGGAGTGGCGCCGCGCCGGTACCATATCGGCGTGAGCGACGGCACCGAACGCATCGAGAAGCTTTCCGCAAGGATCGCGTCGGCCAAGGAGTACCTTTGACGTCGACGCCAAGCGCGCGCGGGTCGGCGAGATGGAGCAGGCCGCGGCCTCGCCGGACCTGTGGGACGACCCGCCTCGGGCCAAGGATCTGACCACCCGCCTGGCCCGGTTCCGGGCCGAGGTCGAACGCTTCGACTCCCTGGCAAGCCGCTTGGCCGACGCCCGGGCCATGGACGAGCTCCTTTCCAATGAGGACGACAAGGAGCTCGAGGCCGAGCTGCGCCGCTCGCTCCAGTCGCTGGAGCGCGACGTCGACCGGCTGGAGCTCGAATCGCTCCTCTCCGGCGAATACGACGACAACGACGCCGTGGCCAGCATCCACGCGGGCGCGGGCGGCACGGAGTCCCAGGACTGGGCCGAGATGCTCCTGCGGATGTACGTGCGGTGGGCAGAGCGGCACGGATTCCATGTGGAGCTCGACGAGGTGCTCCCGGGGGAGGAGGCCGGCATCAAGAGCGCCACGTTCATCCTGTCGGGGCCCCACGCGTACGGCCTGCTCTCGGCGGAGCGGGGGGTCCACCGCCTGGTCCGGATCTCGCCCTTCGACGCCTCCAGCCGACGCCACACCTCGTTCGCCAGCCTCGACGTGATCCCCCTGCTGGAGGAGGACGCCGAGATCGAGATCGACCCCAAGGACCTCCGGATCGACACGTACCGGTCGTCCTCCGCCGGCGGACAGCACGTGAACGTGACCGACTCGGCGGTGCGGATCACGCACCTGCCCACCGGCATCACCGCCGCCTGCCAGAACGAGCGCTCCCAGATGCAGAACCGCGCGGTGGCCATGCGCATCCTGACGTCGCGGCTGGCCGAGCTGATGCGGCGAGAGCACCTCCAGAAGCTCGAGAACCTGCGGGGCGAGCGTCGCGACATCGAGTTCGGCTCGCAGATCCGTTCCTACGTGCTGCACCCCTATCAGCTGGTCAAGGACCACCGGACGGACCTGGAGATCGGTGACGTGAACCGGGTCCTGGACGGGGACCTGGACCCGCTCATCGAGGCCTACCTGCGGCAGCGGGCTGCACCGGCCGCCCGGTAGTCGATCTCAGCCGGAAGGGGACGGGGCGGGCTCGACGGGCGCCGGCGAGGCGGGCTCGTCATCGGGCCCGTCCGGTCGGGGACCGCGCCGCCGGCGCCCCCGGCCCAGCAGCGACATCAGCAGCGACACCGCCAGCCCGAGCACCAGCAGTCCCCACACCGCCGCCGAGGCCACCAGGCCACGGGCGATCGGAGGGTCCCGGTACACCAGCTCGATGGTGTGGTGCCCGGCCGTCACCGGGATGGCCTGGAGCAGGTAATCGGCCGCCAGCACCTTCGATGGCTTGCCGTCCACGGTGGCCGTCCACCCCGAGTCGAACGCGTTGCGCACCACGACCAGCGAGCTCCCGGGGGTGGCGACCTGGATGCGGATGTGCTCGGGGGAGAGCTCGTGGAACGTGGCCCGCCCCGGGCCGCCTCCGGAGGGGGCGATGCCGGGGTTGACCAGCACGACACCCTGCTGCGAGGGGTCGAACTGCGGCTGGAGCACCCGCCGGAGCACCGCCGCGCCGTCCGGCGCCACTCGCCACCGCCGGATCACCGACACCATGGGCTGCCAGTCCCGGAGCCGGTACAGCGTGAACCGCCCCTCCCGGGTCACCGGCGTTGCCCGGAGCGGGAGGGTCAGCCCCGTGGGCGCGATCAGGTACCGGATGGACAGCAACCGGACGTCGCTTACGGACGGATTGCGAATCACCGAGGCGTTGTAGAACAGCGGCGTGCCGTCGTTCGTGGCCCGGATGTACGACCAGTACCGGGTCAGCTGCACGGGGTCGTAGCCGAGCACGTCATGAAGGCCGAACAGCATGCCTCGCCCGTTCTCGAGGGCCGGCCAGGAATCCGGGTCCTGGGTGAACAGGTAGCCCTTCAGGTAGTAGGTGGTGGGCGGCGCCCACGTGATGTACCGCCCGCGCTGCCCCTGGAGGGCCCGCGCGATCCGCCCCGGCCGCAGGTAGTCGTCCACAGGGACGTCGGGCCACCGCAGCGGCCCCGAAACCAGGTTCTGGCCGCTGTGCTCGAGGCCCAGGAACACGGTTCCGCCGGCGTAGGCCTGGGAATAGATCGCGCTGCCCAGCAGCTCCACGGCGAGGACCCCCACCACGGCGAGCCCGGCCCACCGTCTCCCGCGTCCCAGCGCCATCAGCACGCGGAACGCTGCCGCCGCACCCGCCAGCAGCAGCAGCATCCGGACCGGGTGGGCGCCCAGCAGCACAGGCAGGACCAGCCAGATGCCCACCCCGGCGCCGATCCACGCCGCCGCCCGCCGCGCCGGCAACGGGCGCTCGATCAGTCCCTGGATCCCCAGGGCCCCCAGCACCGGCACCGCCAGCAGCAGGAGGTACCGAAGGCGTCCGGGGTTGTGCAGGTACACGTCGCCGTACGGCAGCGACAGCACCAGCTTGCGGTACCACAGCGCCCGGACGAAGAAGTTCAGCGTCAGCACGTACGAGGCCAGGCCCACGATGCCGAACGCCACGGCCAGGTACCGCTTGCTCCGGACCCGGAGCGCGGCGGGGATGGCCAGCAGGATGATCGCGCCCACGTAGCCTCCCGGGGCGCTGCCCAGGGCCAGCGGCCACCCGCTCCACACGCCGGACGGCGCGAGGGGCTGGTCCGCGATCCCGGCCAGCCGCGCCACGGCTCCCCCCACCGAGGCGTAGCCGCCCCGGAGGCTGGTACTGGGAAACAGCGCCATCCGCGGGATGAACAGAGCCAGGTTCGCGAACGGCAGGAACGCCATGAACAGCAGTGCCAGCGCGACGGCCGGGCCCAGGGCCTGTCCCTCCCGCACGCGGCGTACCGTTCGGGCCACCACGTACACGGCGACGGCCAGGCTGGCCATGGCCAGGCCGTGGCTCATGTGGGCGGCGGCGACCTGCCCCCAGGCCACCGCTGCCAGGGCCAGCCAACCCAGGCGGGCCGGCCACCGGGTGGCCGACAGGAAGCCCGACGCACCGACCAGGGCGAACGGCGTCCACGCCAGCATCCCGGCGAACGGCAGCGACAGTCCCACGTTGGAGGCCGCGATGAGCATGCCCAGCGATAGCCCTCCGGCGGTCGCGGTGACCCGGTGCAGCCGCTCCTTGCGGAGGAACCAGTACAGCCCCAGACCCGCCATGAGCGGCTGAAGGACGATGAACATCCGGAGCGCCGTCCCGCACGACAGCGTGCTGAACAGGGCCATGGCCGGCAGGTACAGCCACCCGGATTGCGGGTCCGCCGCATACGGCATGCCGGCCATCTGATGGGGGTTCCACAGCGGGATGTGGCCGTGCGCCAGGCTCTGCCCCAGGAAGCAGAAGTGGGGAAGCCAGAACGCCAGGATGTCGGGGTGCTGGTTGGACAGGTCGTTGCGGAAGGCCAGGCCGCGCATCGCGAACACGACCAGCACCACGATGAGGGCGGGGCCCGCCACTGCGGCGAGCACGGTTCGGGAACGGTTCGATGGTGGCGGCTCCGGGGCCCGGGGAGGCTCCGACGGCCGCGTCAGGACCGCTCGCACCGTTCGATCACCTCATCCGCGTTCGCCACGTCGACAGCCGTACTCCGGTCGAAGGCCCGCTCCCGCAGGCAGGGCACCGCGCGAGTGGGGCAATCTTACGTTCGGGAGTCGAGACGGCCGCCCGCCGCCCCGGGTTCGCTCCGCGTCGCCGGCCGGCCGTAGACTCTTCACTGACAACAGTTCGTCGGTGCCCGTGCCCGAGTTTCCCGGAGATGGCCGGAATGAAACGCATTCGTGGCCACGGCGGATCCGGGCACCCGAAGGCACTCGGGCGGACGCCGCCGAGTGCCCGGTCGAGGGAGATGCCATGGAACAGAGGACGACCGTCGAGGATCGCCAGGCCCTGGTGGACCGCCTGACCGAGGAGGCCCGGCAGCTGCGGATCACGGACATCCGCATGCTGATCAAGGCGGGGTCGGGGCACCCGGGAGGAACGCTCTCCGCCGCCGATCTCATCGCCGCGCTGTTCCTGCACAAGATGGGCCTGCGCCCGCAGGAGCCGGAGTGGCCGGACCGGGACCGGTTCGTGCTGTCCAAGGGCCACTGCGTGCCGATCGTGTACGCGGCGCTGGCCCGCCTTGGCTATTTCCCGGAGGACTGGCTGTGGACGCTGCGCAAGCTGGGCTCGCCGCTCCAGGGGCACCCGGACCGGGTGCGCTGCCCGGGCATCGAGGCGGCCACCGGCTCGCTCGGCCAGGGCCTGTCCATGGCGGTGGGGATGGCCATGGCCGGGAAGCTCGACGGCGCGTCCTGGCGGGTCTACTGCATGCTGGGCGACGGCGAGTCCCAGGCCGGCCAGATCTGGGAGGCGGGGATGCTGGCCGGGAAGCACGGCCTCACGAACCTGACGGCGATCCTGGACCAGAACCAGGTGCAGCAGAGCGACCGGGTCGTGAACATCCTGGACATCGACCCGGTGGTGGCGAAATGGCGGGCCTTCGGCTGGCACGTCCGGGAGATCAACGGGCACGACATGGAGGAGATCCTCGACGCGCTGGACGAGACCGAGTCGATCGGCGGCCAGCCCACGATGATCGTGGCGCACACCATCAAGGGCAAGGGCGTGTCGTGGATGGAGCTGAACCCGGATTGGCACGGCAAGGCCCCGAGCGAGGAGGAGGGCGAGATCGCCATCGCCGAGCTGGAGGGCACGATCGACGCCGACGAGTCGCGAAAGCGCTTCGAGGCCCTCGAGGGAGGTGGCCACTGATGGCCAAGGCGACGCGCGAGGCGTTCGGCGAGGCGCTCGTCCGGGTCGGGGCGGACCCCCGGGTCGTGGTCCTCGACGGGGACCTCATGAAGTCGAACTTCACCTACCTGTTCAAGGAGACGTACCCGGAGCGGTTCATCGAGGTGGGCATCGCCGAGAACAACATGGTGGGCGTGGCCGCGGGCCTGGCGCTGTCCGGGAAGATCGCGTTCGCATCCTCGTTCGCGTGCTTCCTGGCCGGCCGCCTCGAGGTCATCCGCATGTCGGTCGGCTACAACGAGGCGAACGTGCGGCTGGCGGGCACCCACGCGGGGATCGGGATCGGCGACGACGGGGCCTCGCAGATGGCCCTGGAGGACGTCGCCGCCATGCGGGCCCTGCCCAACATGACCGTGATCCAGCCCGCGGACGCCGTCGAGACGGAGCGGGCCGTCGAGTACCTGGTCGAGCACGAGGGACCGGTGTACCTCCGCCTGACCCGGCAGAAGGTGGCGGACGTGAATACATCCGGCTACCGGTTCGAGCTGGGGAAGGCGGTCGTGCTCCGCGAGGGCTCGGACGTCGCCGTGGTGGCCAGCGGGGGCACCGTGCAGGAGGCCCTTCGGGCCGCCGACGCGCTCGGCAACGACGGAATCTCCACGCGGGTGATCAACGTCCACACCATCAAGCCGATCGACAAGCAGACCATCCTGGAAGCCGCCGGCGATTGCGACCACGTGATCTCGGTGGAGGACCACAACGTGCTCGGCGGGCTGGGGTCCGCCGTGGCCGAGGTCCTGACGGAGGCGGGCAGCGACGCCCGGCTGACGGTGCTGGGGGCGAAGGACTACGGGCAGTCGGGGACCGGCGAGGAGCTGTACGAGGAGTACGGCATCTCCGCGTCGCACGTGGCCGCGGCCGCCAGGACCGCGCTGAAGGTCTGAGCGGGCCGGGAGCCCAAACCGAACCCGAACGCCCGGATGGTTTCGAAGCCATCAGGCCTTTGTTAGACTCGCCGCCGTCCCCAACCTCTTCCCTGTGCGCCCATGATCAAATGCGAACACGTCACCAAGATGTACAAGGATTCAGTCTCCGCGCTCCAAGACGTCAACGTGGAGATCAACAAGGGTGAGTTCGTCTTCATCGTGGGGCCCTCCGGCTCCGGGAAGTCGACCTTCATCCGGCTCCTGCTGAAGGAGGAGGAGCCCACCTCCGGCAACATCTATGTGGCCGGCAAGAACATCGGGAAGCTGACCCGGTGGAAGGTCCCGGAGCTTCGCCGCAACATCGGCACGGTGTTCCAGGACTTCAAGCTCCTGCCGAACCGCACGGTGTTCCAGAACGTGGCCTTCGCGCTGGAGGTCATCGGGAAGCCCAAGCACGTCGTGGACCAGCGGGTCCCCGAGATCCTCGAGTTGGTGGGCCTGGGCGACAAGCTCAACAACTACCCGGACGAGCTGTCCGGTGGCGAGCAGCAGCGGGTCAGCGTGGCCCGCGCGTTCGTGAACCGGCCCCTGATCCTGCTGGCCGACGAGCCCACCGGGAACCTGGACCCGGCCACGTCGGTGGAGATCATGAAGCTGCTGGACCGCATCAACCGCATCGGCACCACGGTGATCATGGCGACCCACGACAACGCGATCGTAGACGCCATGCGCCGGCGGGTCATCGAGCTCGACTCCGGGAAGGTGGTCCGCGACCAGTCCCGAGGGGTGTACGGCTATGGCACGTAGGGTCGACTACTACTTCCGCGAGACGCTCTCGGGGCTGCGACGAAACGGCCTGGTGGCGTTCGCGGCCGTCTCCACCATGTTCATCTCGCTGTTCCTGCTGGGTGGCGCGCAGCTCATCGGGCGGCAGATCGGCCTGGTCATCGACCAGCAGACCGAACGGGTGGAGGTGGCGGTCTACCTCAACGACAACATCAGCCAGGCCGACTCGGACCGGATCCTGGCCAAGCTGAACGCCATGCCCGAGGTGGACCAGGTCCGCTACGAGTCGAAGCAGCAGGCCTACGAGCGGTTCAAGGCGCTGTTCGCCAACCAGCCCGACCTGGTCAACAACGTCTCGCCGAGCGCGCTGCCGGCGTCGTTCCGGGTGAAGCTAGCCGACCCGTCGAAGTTCGCGGTGATCGCGGCGCAGATCCAGGGGCAACCCGGGGTGGAGACCGTGGTCGACGAGCGGGCCGTGCTGGACCGGCTGTTCGCCGTGTCTCGCGTGCTCCGATGGGGGGCGTACATCGCCACGGCGGTGATGCTGATCTCCTCGGTTGCGCTCATCGCCAACACCGTGCGCATGGCGGTGTTCGCGCGGCGCAAGGAGATCGGGATCATGCGCCTGGTCGGCGCCACGAATTGGTTCATCCGGATGCCGTTCCTGATCGAGGGCCTGGTGGAGGGCCTGGTCGGGGCCGCCCTGGCCATCGCCGCGCTGGCGGTGCTCCGGCGGGTGTTCTTCAACTCCATCCACCAGACCATCGCCTTCCTACCGATCGTGCGAACGCAGGACCTCCTGTCGCTGATCCCGCTGCTGCTGGTGGTGTCGGTGGTGGTCGCGCTCATGGCCAGCGCGCTCGCCATGCGCCGGTTCCTCGAGGTCTGACGGGGGGCGCCGGACCCGGTGCCGAAGGCTGCGGAGCAGGGCCAGCGCGTCGTCGCCACCAACCGCCGGGCCCGGTTCGATTACGAGATCCTGGAACGGCTGGAGGCCGGCATCGTGCTGACCGGCTCCGAGGTGAAGTCCCTTCGGCTGGGCCGAGCATCGCTGTCGGAGGCGTTCGCCCGGGTGGACGGCAACGAGCTGTGGCTCGAGAACATGCACATCCCGCCGTATGAGCAGGGCGAGAAGCGGGGCTACGACCCCAAGCGGCGGCGCAAGCTCCTGTTGCACCGCAACGAGATCGACCGGCTGTTGGGCAAGACCGCGGAGAAGGGCCTGGCCCTGGTGCCGATCCGGGTGTACTTCGCGCACGGGCTGGCCAAGGTCGAGATCGGCCTGGGGCGCGGGAAGCGGGCCTACGAGAAGCGCCAGGCCACGCTGGAGCGTGAGCACCGCCGCGAGATGGAGCGGGCGACCTCCCGCCGGCGCTGAGCCGCGGCCCCGGACCACTGCCGATGGGGGCCTTGGGTATCCTGGGCCGGTTTCGGAACGTCGCAGGGGCGTAGGACCTCCCGGTATACTGGAGAAGGTTCGCCTGACAACTCCATACGGGGGTGCATTGGCTTCGACCTGGGTGGTATCCGCCTGGGGGAAGCGGGCCGAGGTCCCCGGATGCCTCGTTAAAAGCCGGGACAACAAACAAGCGCCAACAACTACGCGCTGGCTGCCTAGTTAGCTAGGTAGCCGTCCGCCCAGGACCGCCTGTGGCCGGGGGTCGGACGTCATCAGCAGGCTCACGACGGCAGCTCGGCCCGGTGGCCGCCGTCGGACATCGCAGCCGGGCTGGCCGAGAGGTCCTCCGCCTGTGGGAGCCTCGAGGCGAGACCTGACCGCAGGCTACGCCCGTAGAAGACCCAGATGGTCACCTTGGGACGGGGGTTCGAATCCCCCCACCTCCACCAACGCAATGAATTCGAACCCGGCTCCCCACCCTGGGAGTCGGGTTCGGTTTCGATCAGGGCCAGCGTGTTGATCGACGTCACTGCTCGGTAGTGGGGACGTCCGATGTCGACGGCAACAGGCTCCAGCCGGATCGGCCCGAGGAACTGCCTGAGCAGGAGCGCGGAAGGCCCTGTGTTCCGCTCGAGGACGTCTTGGAGCCGGTCGAGCCGCTCTCGGATCCACTCGATGGGTGGTGCCCGGAAGACCTTCTCCCGGGTCGAGCGCAGACGTTTCAGATCCTCGGTGAGGTCTTCCACCCGACGTTCGGTCTCGACGAGGGCCTGGCCTAGGGCGCGACTCCCGCGGCCCTCCCCGACGAACTCGATGAAGTTCGCAAGGCGCCGCTCCTCCGAGGCGAGCTCTGCCTCCTTCAGCCGGATGGTCTCCGGGAGGTCCGACCTCTGGTCCCTCACGGCTTCCTCGACCCTCGTGAGGATGCGCTTGACCTCGGCGGCGTCGGACAGCCGATCGTGGACGGCGGCCAGGATCAGCCTCTCGGCGAGGGAACGCCTGACGAGCAGCCTGTTCTCGCACGCGCTCTTCGAGGCGGCCAGGCAGCCGTAGTAGCCGCCTGACTTGCCGCTCACCTGGGCCATGCCCCCTCCGCAGGCCCGCCGGGTGGTGGCCGGCAGGGCCAACTCGCTGTCCCTGGTGCGCTTCGACCGCAACGACTACTCGGTCCCCACGGCGTTCGCCCACCACGAGCTCACCGTCGTGGGCGGCATCGAGCAGGTCCGCATCGTCTGCGGCACCCGGCTCGTTGCGACGCACCCCCGGTGCTGGGAGAAGG
>JALYLZ010000064.1 GCA_030774015.1 Actinomycetota bacterium
AGGATCCTCCGCGTGGCCGGGTCGAGGACGATCTTGTACGGGCTCTTCCTCGGCATGGCACCCTCCTCTCGGAGGAAACCATAGCCTACAACTTACGTCGGTGTAATTATGGTGGCGACCACTTAGGGAGAACGGCCCACCGTGGCGCAGGAACGGGAACACCCCCAGCACGCCGATGGTGAGAACGGTGACGATGACCCCGATCCGGACGGTCCGGAGCCAGTAGGGGACGAGAAGGTCCTTGGCGGGTTCCCCGGGATGCATGCTCAGACTAGGTTTTCGGTCGCCGGGCCTCGCCTCAAGGGGCCGTTTGGCGGTTTGCCGAGGTCCGTTTGATTGACCTACTGTCGGGTAGCTTCCGTTCGCCCGCCGTCCGGACAGTCGAGGAGCACGCGATGCCGAAGGACCTCTACGAGGTCGGGGAGATCCCACCGGCCGGTGAGGTGCCCGAGCGCATGTACGCCCAGGTCATCCGGCCGGAGCGGTTCGGGGAGCCCGAGGAGGCCTTCCTGGTCGAGGAGATCGCCGTCCCCGAGCTCGGCCCCCGCGACGCCCTGGTGCTGGTCATGGCCGCGGGGATCAACTACAACAACGTGTGGGCGGCCCGGGGCGTCCCGGTCGACGTGACCCGGGTGCATGCCCGGTTCGACGAGCCCGCCGAATTCCACATCGGCGGCAGCGACGCGTCGGGCGTCGTGTACGCGGTGGGCAGGGACGCGACCGGCGTCGCCGCGGGCGACCACGTGGTGATCCACTGCGGGCAGTGGGATCCGGACGATCCCTTCGTCGCGGACGGTGGCGACCCCGGATTCGCCGACAGCTTCCGGATCTGGGGCTACGAGTCGAACTGGGGCTCGTTCGCCCAGTTCACCAAGGTCCAGGACCACCAGTGCCTGCCCAAGGCGCCGCAGCTGACCTGGGAGCAGGCCGCCGCCCCCACGCTGGTCGGTGCGACGGCGTACCGGATGCTCCGGGGGTGGCCGCCGAACGTGGTGCAGGACGGCGACCCCGTGCTGATCTGGGGCGGGGCCGGCGGGCTGGGGTCCATGGCCATCCAGATCGCCCGGGAGTTCGGGGGCCGGCCGGTGGCCGTGGTGTCCTCGGAGTCCAAGGCCGAGTTCTGCCGCAAGCTCGGCGCGGTGGGGGTGGTCAACCGCCGGGGGTTCGACCACTGGGGGATGCTCCCGCACTGGACCGACACCGACGCCTTCGCCACGTGGCTGGAGGGCGCGAAGCGGTTCGGGAAGGCGTTCTGGGACGCGCTGGGGGAGCGAGTGAGCCCCCGGATCGTGTTCGAGCACCCCGGCGAGGAGACCGTTCCCACCTCGATCTTCATGTGCGACACGGGCGGCATGGTGGTGATCTGCGCCGGCACCACGGGCTACAACGCGGTGGTGGACCTGCGGTACCTGTGGATGCGCCAGAAGCGGTTCCAGGGTTCGCACTTCGCGAACGACGAGCAGTCCAGGGCCTTCAACCAGCTGGTGGTGGACGGGCGGGTCGACCCTTGCCTCTCGCGGACGTTCGCCTTCCACGAGATCCCGGGGGCCCACCAGCTGATGGCCGGGAACCGCCACCCGGAGGGGAACATGGCGGCCCTGGTCTCGGCCCCGCGCGAGGGCCTCACCGACCTGCCGGGCTAGCGACTGGCCGGCTGGCAGCACCCCGCGGCTGGAGAGTTCGATGCCCTACCCGAAGATCGAGCTTCACGTGCATCTGGAGGCGACGCTGCACCCGGAGCGGCTGCTGGACATCGCCCGCCGCAACGGCTACCCGCTCCCCGTGGACACGGTCGAGGGGGTCCGGGCCCTGTACCGGTTCCGCGACTTCGACCACTTCATCGAGGTCTGGATCCTGGTCACGAACGCGCTGCGGCACGCCGACGACTTCCGCCAGCTGGTCGTGGACTACGCCGGCGAGGCGGCGGGCCACGGCGCCGTGTACATCGAGGGCATCTTCTCGCCGGTCGAGCGGGTGTGGCGGGGCGTCGAATGGGACGAGATCTTCTCTGGCTATTGCGACGGCGCCCAGGAGGCACGGGAGCGCCATGGCGTCGAGGTCCGGCTGACCCCCGACATCACCCGGGACTCGCCTCTGGAGGATGCCATGGCCGCGGTCCGGTACGCGATCGAGTACCGCGACCGGGGCGTCGTGGGCATCGGGTTGGGCGGGGAAGAGACGCGCTGCCCGCCGGAGCCGTTCACGCCGGCCTTCCGGGCGGCCAAAGAAGGTGGGCTGGGCTCGGTTCCCCACGCCGGCGAGGTCGTCGGCCCTCGGTCGATCTGGGGCGCCCTCGAGAAGCTGGGGGCGGACCGGATCCGCCACGGCATTCGAGCGGAGGAGGATCCCGCCCTGGTCCGGGAGCTGGCGGACCGCGGCATCGTCCTCGACGTGTGCCCCGTGTCGAACCTCCGCACGGGTGCCGTCGCCTCCCTGGGCCAGCATCCGCTCCCGCGACTGGTGGGGCACGGCATCCGGTGCTCGATCTCGACCGACGACCCCGAGATGTTCGACACGGACCTCACCCGGGAGTACGAGGTGGCCACAGGGTTCGGCATCCCGCCTCGCGCGTTCTACGAGGCCGGCGTGGCCGGTGCCCTGTGCGATGCCGAGACGAAGGAACGGCTGGACGCGATCGGCCGGGCCTACCCCTGGCCCGAGGCCCGGGAGTCGTGACCTCCACCCCGGGAGCCGTCGGCTGGCCTGAGCCGAGCGAGGGGGCCTCGCCCAGGAACGGGCCGCCTCACGTCGCCGCACGGTACAGGTGCCACCGGTCCGGGATGCCTTTCAGCTCGTGTTCGCCGGAGTCGTGGAACGTGAATCCGGAGCCGGCGACAAGGTCCTTCACGGTCTGCGACACCAGCACCTCCGACGCGCTGGCGCTCGACGCGACACGGGCGCCGATCGACACGGTGATCCCCGCGCACTTCCCGTCGATCACCTCGCACTCGCCGGTGTGCACACCGGCGCGGACCTCGATCTCGAGGTGGCGGACCCGTTCGGCGATCTCCAGCGCGCACCGGATCGCGCGCGCCGGTCCGTCGAAGGTGGCGTAGAACCCGTCCCCCGCCGTGTCGTTCTCCACCCCACGCCACCGGGCCAGGGCCTCGCGGACGACGGCGTGGTGCGCGAGCACCAGCTCCTTCCAGGCCCGGTCGCCGACAGCGGCCTGCCTGGCGGTGGAGTCCACGATGTCGGTGAACAGGACCGTGGACAGAACGGTGTCGAGACCCGGAGGCGGGCGCTCGATGCCTGCCAGGCCCCGGAGGATGTCGAGGATCGGCTCCGCGGCCAGACCCGACCGGCCCTCCAGGACGTGCACGGTCGCATTCGGCATGAGCGAGGCGATGTATTCGGCCTGGGCGACCTCGTCCCGCGTTCCCGTGATCAGCGCGGCCGGGACGTGCACGGACGGCAGGATGGCCCGCACGTCGGTCTCCCAGTCGATGCGGTAGATCTCGTGAGCCACGTCCGGAGTCGCGGTGTTGCGGACGATCTTGGCGTAGATGTTGAGTCGCTCGTGGTCGTGGTCCACGGCGGCGAGGTCGGCGAGGGCGGCGAGGGGGACACCCCTCCGTTCGGCCTCCCGATACTCCGCGATGGAGCGTCCGTAGTCGGCCGTTCCCCACAGCTGGGAACGCCTCATGGAGCGTTCGAACTCCTCCGGCCCGTCGCCCCACGGATAGTCCGGTGCCCACGCCGTGCGGGCCACGGGGTTGTTCCAGAGCAGCCCGGCGACTCGGTCGGGATGCGTGGCCGCGAACAGCGCGTGCATCTGGCCGCCCTGCGTTCCGCCGGCCAGGATCGGACGTGCGGCGCCGGTCACGTCGAGGACGGCCAGGAGATCCGACACCTGGGTCTCCAGGTTCGGCGGGGGCACGTTTCGGCTGGACACGCCGGTGGCGCGGCGGTCGTGCAGGATCACCCGGGCGAACTCCGCAGCGCCGGTGAGGAATGGGCGCCAGTCGGGCTCGTCCCACATCAGATCGACGTTCCCCTCGTCGGAATTGAAGCCGAAGGCGACGTCGACCGGCCCTTTCCCCACCACCTGGTAGGCGATGAAGACGCCGTCCCGCGTCCTCAGGAACCAGGTATCCGGGGTGCCGCTCCTGGAGCTCATCTCGCGGAGGGGACGCTGTCGTTTCCGGTGGGCCCTAGTTGGGAGAGTGCGACGCCGAACAGCGCCTCCAGCTTCGGGACGGTGAACTCGGCGCTGCGGTGCACGATGCCCTCCATCCCGACGGCCCTGGCGCCCTCCACGTTCTGGAGGAGGTCGTCCACGAACACGCACTGCTCGGCGGCCACGCGCAGTCGTTCCGCGGTCAGGAGGTAGATGGGGGGCTCGGGCTTTCGGGCGCCCACCTCGCCGGAGATGACCACCTGGTCGTACAGCTCCGGGAACCGCTCGCGCTGGTACGCGCCGCCTCCCCAGCTGTTCGACACCAGCGCAGTGCGGATCCCGGAGGTCCGGGCCCGGCGGACCGCCTCCATCATCATGGCGTCCGGCACCATCCCCGCGTTCATCCGGTCCTTCAGGCCCTCCCAGTCGAGCGGGCGCTCCAGGCCCTCGGAGAGCGCGTCCGCCATCCACTGCTCGAACTTCTCGAGCGGGATCTCGCCCCGCTCCATTCGGGCCATGACGCCCCCCGGATCCCCACCGCCGTAGGCGTCCCCGATCAGGTCCTTCAACACGCTCGGGTCGACCCCGGCCTCCAGGCAGAAGGCCGCGAACACGCGGCCCATCGACGAGGTCATCACCCCGCCGTAGTCGACCAGCAGGGCCCGGAACGTCCCGTCAGCCGGCATCGCGGATCAGCCCGAGCGCGCGGCGGGCCAGGACCGGGACCCCGTCCTCGAGCTCGGCGAACAGCGGGTCGTCGGTCACTCCCGCCAGGTGGCGCGCGTAGCTCCCCTCCAGCAGGACCGCCAGCTTCCACACCGCCAGCACCAGGTAGAACGCCATGTCGGGGGCCGTTCGGCCGGTGCGATCGCGGTAGCGCTCCAGTAACTCCGCCCTGGTCAGGAACCCCGGCAGGCGGGTCAGCGCGGCGTCCCGTTCCATGGGATCCTCCGGGTCCCCGGGCTCGCGCCAGAACGAGACCATCCAGCCCACGTCCGCCAGCGGGTCGCCGATGGTGGACATCTCCCAGTCGAAGATGGAGAGCAGGCGGGCCGGCGGGTTCGGATCGAAGGTGACGTTGTCGAGCTTGTAGTCGCCGTGCACGATGGCGGGCGGCGCGTCCTCGGGCACGTGGCCGGCCAGCCACGCGCCCACCCGGACCAGGTCGGGGAGCGGCCGGGAGAACTGCGTGGCCAGCTCGAGCTGGCCCCGCCACCGCTTGACCTGCCGCTCCAGGTACCCGGTTGGCCGCCCCCACCCCTGGAGCCCCACGGACTGCCAGTCCACGGCGTGCAGCTCGGCCAGGGCATCCACCAGCTCGTCGCCGATCCCCTCGCGGGCGGTGACGTCGTCGGCGAACCCCGGGGGAAGCTCGCCTCGCATGACGAACCCGCGGACTCGTTCCATGAGGTAGAAGGGCGCGCCGATCACCGCCCGGTCGTCGCAGGCCAGTACGGGGCGGGGAGCCCGGACGCCGGTTCCGGACAGGGCCGACAGCACGCGGTACTCGCGGAGGACGTCGTGGGCGGTGGGCAGGAACGCCCCGCGGGGCGGGCGGCGGAGCACCCATTCGTCCTCGCCCCGGCGCACGAAAAAGGTCTCGTTGGAGTGCCCGGCCATGTGCCGCTCGACCTCCACGCGCCCGGGGCCGGGAAGGCGGTCCTCCAGGAACCGCTCCAGGGCGTCCGGGTCGACCAGCGGGCGCTGGCGGTCCTCGGCCCGGGGACCTGCCCCCGTCACGCCTCGGCTCCGATCAGCCGGCGACTGAGCTGCCCGTCCGCTGCCATGTCGATGGCCGTCCACGCCATGGCCAGCGCGCCCTCGATGGCGGCGCGGTCGGCCGGCTCGGCCACGCACTGCGCGGTGAACGCCGGCTGGTGGTTCACCGCCGGCAGGGAGTCGATCCCCAGGGCCGGATGGATCGTCGGGATGGCCAGCGACACGTTTCCCATGTCCGTGGAGGCCGCGGCCCGCTTCACCATGTCCCCCAGGTCCGGGAACGTCCGCCCGATGGCCTCGGCGTTCCGCCGGTACAGCCGGGCCATGTCGGGGTCGTGGCGCATCTCCGCGTAGGCCGGGTACTCGTGCACGACCTCGAGCGTGGCCCCGGTGGCCAGGGCGCCGGCCTCGAAGCACCGCATGACCTTGTCCCGGACCTCCTGAAGCTCGGCCAGGGTGCTGGCCCGGACCATGTACTGGGCCTCGGTGTGGGCCGGGACCACGTTCTGGGCGTCCCCTCCCTTGGTGACGATCCCGTGGACCCGATCGGTCTGCCGGAGGTGCTGGCGGAGCAGCCCGATCCCCACCTGCGCCACCACCAGCGCGTCGGCCGCGTTGATGCCGAGCTCCGGGAACGCCGACGCGTGCGCCTCCCGCCCCGTGTACCGGAGGTCGAACGACACCGCGGCGATGATCGGCATCTCCACCAGCTCGAACGGGGCGGGATGGACCATCATGGCCGCATGGACGCCCTCGAAGCCGCCCCGCTCCAGCATCAGGATCTTGCCGCCGCCACCTTCCTCCGCGGGCGTTCCGACCACCGACACGGTCAACCCGGCGTCGTCGGCGACCTCCGCCAGGGCCAGCCCGGCCCCCACCGCGGCGGCGGCGATCACGTTGTGGCCGCAGGCATGCCCGATGTCGGGAAGCGCGTCGTACTCGGCGCAGATGGCCACGTGCAACGGGCCGGTGCCGACCGTCCCCCGAAAGGCGGTGGGGAGCTCGCAGATCCCGCGCTCCACCCGGAAGCCGCCGAGCTCGAGGGCCTCGGCCACCCATGTCGAGGCCTGTTCCTCCTCGTAGCCGAGCTCCGGGTTGGCGTGGATGCGGTGGCTGAGGTCGAGGAGAGCCTCCCGGGCCCGCTCCAGCCTGGCTCGGGCCGCCTCCTTCAGGCCGTCCGCGCTCACGCGATCCCTCCCGTCGCTCCCTTGGTGGTTCGCTCCGCCAGGTAGGCCTTCAGCAGGTTGCGGGCGATGACCATGCGGTGGACCTCCGACGGGCCGTCGTAGATCCGGGCGGCGCGAGCGTCCTGGTAGAACCGCGCCAGCGGGACGTCGGTGGCGATGCCGAGCGAGCCGAACACCTGCACGGCCCGGTCCAGGATCCGCCCCAGGGCTTCCGCCACGAACACCTTCACGATGGAGACCTCCTGGCGGTGGTCGTCGCCGCGGTCGATCTTCCACGCCGCGTGCAGGACCATCAGGCGGGACGCGTACAGCTCGATGACGGAGTCGGCCAGCATCCACTGGATGGCCTCGTGCTCCGCCAGCCGCTTGCCGAAGGCCTCGCGCTCCAGGGCCCGTCCCGTCGCCAGGTCCAGGGCCCGTTGGGCCACCCCGATCCACCGCATGGCGTGGCCGATCCGGCCCATCCCCAGGCGCTGCTGCGACAGCGCGAATCCCTCGCCCGGACCGCCCAGCATCGCGTCGGCCGGAACCCGGCAGCCCTCCAGGCGAACCTCGCAGTGCCCGCCGGGCCCGGCGGAGCCCATCACCGGGATCTCCCGGACCACCTTCCAGCCCGGGGTGTCGGCGTCCACGATGAACAACGAGTACCGGCGGTGCGGCTTCTCCTGGTCGGGGTCCGTCATCGCGACCACGATGGCGAACGCCGCGCCCTGCGCCCCCGACACGAACCACTTCTCCCCGTCGACGACCCACTCGTCGCCGTCGCGAACCGCCGTCGTGCGGAGCTGGCGGGGATCGGAGCTGGCCACGTCCTGCTCGGTCATGGCGAAGCAGGAACGGATCCGCGCCGCGGCGAGTGGCTTCAGGTACCGGTCCTTCTGCTCTGGCGTCCCGGCCCCCAGCAGCAGGTGCATGTTCCCCTCGTCGGGGGCCATGACGTTGAGCGCCAGCGAGGCCAGACCGGACACCCCGAGCTCCTGCGACACCAGGGCCATGCCCAGCGCGCCCAGGCCCAGGCCGCCCCACTCCGCGGGCAGGTGCGGCGTCCACAGCCCGGCCTCCCTGGCCTTCGCCCGCAGCTCGGGGAGGAACGACTCGTAGTCCTCGCCGTTGAGCTCGGCCTCCACCGGCAACACCTCGTCCTGAACGAACGCGGCCACCCGCCCCCGGAACTCCTCCAGCTCCGCAGGCACCTCGAAGTCGATCAGTGGCCTGCACCTTCCTCCTGGACCAGCTCCACGAGCACGCCGGCGAACCCCTTCGGATGCACGAACGCCACGGTGGTGCCCCGCGAGCCGGGTCGGGGCGCCTCGTCGATCAGCGGCACGCCCTGGACCCGAAGGTGCTCGATGGCGGCCGCGACGTCGGGGACCCGGTAGCCCACGTGGTGCACCCCTTCACCCCGCCGTTCCAGGAACCTCCCGACTGGCGTGTCCGGCCCCAGCGCCGCCAGCAGCTGCACGAAGGACGTGCCCACCCGGAACAGGACCTCCTCCACACCCTGGTCGTGGACGGTCTCCCGGTGGACCGGCTCCGCGCCCAGCACCCGGCGGTAGTGCTCCACGGACGCGTCCAGGTCCCGGACCGCGATGCCGACGTGGTCGATCTCCGTCGCGCCGATGCCGGCCGGGATCACGCCGTGCGCCCGTTCGCGGAGTCCCTGGCGTTCCGGGCCACCCGCCGCCGGCTCCGAGGGGGCGCCGGCTGGAGCCGCTGGATCAGGTCCAGGGCCTCGGTGAAATGGTAGGCGGGCATGGTCAGGGCCTTGGTCACGGCCGCCACGCCCTGGTACCGGAGCTTGGCCATGTCCACCCTGGGCTCGGCCCCTTCGTTCGGGTTCGTGGCGTAGAACTCCACGAGCTCCATGAACTGCTTGATGGACGGCACCAGGCCGCCCCGCTCGTACGCGTAGATGGTCTGTTGCGCCGCGGGGGACCCGGGCTTCGCGGCGGCGTCCCGGACGGCGCGGTATCCGGCCGAGCGCCGCAGCCCGCGCAGGAGTCCCCCGATCGTTCGGGCGGTCTCCTCGTCGATGCGTTCCAGCTTCTTCCTGGGCATGGGCGCGTTCCGTGAAGCTCCCTCTCGGCCGGTGCCCACGATAGTCGCTCGGCTCTGTCCATTGCAGCGAAGCCAATGCCCCGTGGGTCTCTCAGCCCCACGGACCGGCGAACGGGCCAAACGGCTGATGGCCTTACCGGATGCCGGTAGGTAGCATCGCCCTGCCCGGATGCGGACAACTTCCGGCTGGAGGCGCCGCCCCGATGAGCAGGAGAAACGAGAGCGCGGCATTCGTGGAGGGCTCGCAGCTCCTGCGGGCGGGCCGGGCCGACGTGGCCCGGGTCCGGGCCCGAACCCGGCACCGGCGGGTCACCCGCCTGGCGGTCGTCCTGGGGGCCCTGGTCGCGTTCCTGTGGTTCCGGTACCTCACCGGGGATCCCATCGGCCTGCCGCATCTGCCGTCGGGAGCCGAGCTGTGGCTGCCCCCACTCCTGCTGGTCGTCCTGCTCGGGGCGGCGTTGATCCTGCCGATGGTGGCGAACTCGCGGTCACCGCACATGCTGATCCGCCCGGAGCACATCGAGCTGGGGCTGTTCGACGTGAAGGGCCTCGACCCGCAGGTGGAGGAGGTCCTGCACACGCTGGACGTGTTCATGGGGTACGCCACGTTCCGCAAGGAGCTGGGAGGGAACCCGCGCCGCGGCATGCTGTTCGAGGGGCCGCCCGGCACCGGCAAGACGTTCATGGCCAAGGCCATGGCCAAGCAGGCCGGCGTGCCCTTCCTGTTCGTGTCGTCGCCCGCCTTCCAGTCCATGTGGTTCGGGATGACCGCCGCCCGGATCCGGGCGTTCTTCAAGGCGCTGCGGAAGGCGGCCCGTCGCGAGGGCGGCGCCATCGGGTTCATCGAGGAGATCGACGCCATCGGGGCGAGCCGGGGCGCGTTGTCGTCCACGCAGGCCCCGCCGGAACCTGCCGCGGGCGCCGGCCGGGCGGTGTCCCGGATGGTGTCCCCGGGCACCGGCGGCATGGTGAACGAGCTGCTGATCCAGCTCCAGTCCTTCGACCAGCCGCCCCTTCGCGAACGGATGTGGCACCGGGTGCTGGAGTGGCTGAACGGCTACATCCCGGAGGGCAAGCGCCTCCAGTCCGGAAAGCCCAAGTACCACAACATCCTGCTGATCGCGGCGACGAACCGGGCCGACGACCTCGACCCCGCGCTGCTCCGCCCGGGGCGGTTCGACCGCCGTCTGTATTTCGACCTCCCCACCAAGCAGGGGCGTCGCGACCTGATCGACTTCTTCCTGCTCCGCAAGGCCCACCACGAGCAGCTGGAGGCGGAGGAGGCGCGCGACCGGCTGGCCCACGACACCCTCGGCTACACCCCGGTAGCCATCGAGCATCTCTTCGACGAGGCCCTGCTGATTGCGCTTCGTGACGGCCGCCGCGCGATGAACGTGGCCGACGTGTACGAGGCCAAGATGAACGAGGAGGTCGGCCTGAAGCAGCAGGTCGTGTACACGGAGGAGGAGCGCCGGGCCGTGGCCACGCACGAGGCTGGCCACGCCACCGTCGCCCACTTCCTGAGCACGGAGCGACGGCTGGAGGTCCTGTCGATCATCAAGCGCAGCAAGTCGCTCGGCCTGCTCGCCCACGGGGATCGGGAGGAGCGCTTCACCCGGGCCCGCTCGGAGCTGGAGGCCTCGGTGGCCATCGCGCTGGGCGGGCTGGTGTCCGAGGAGGTGTTCCTGGGGCAGAGCGGGACGGGTCCCGCGAACGACCTGGCCACCGCCACGCAGGTCGCCGCCACCATGGTCGGCGCGCTGGGGATGGCCGGGTCGATGGTCTCCTACGAGGCCATGGACACGGGGCCGATCGCGCCGGCCAACCTGGTGGCCAAGGTGCTGTCGGACGAGGACGCCAAGCGCCGGGTCGAGGACATCCTGAACGCCCAGAAGGAACGGGTGACCGCCCTGCTGGAGGAGAACCGCGACGTGGTCGAGGCCCTCCGCGACGCGCTGATCGAGCGCGACGAGCTGGTCGGCGACGCCATCACGGACGTCATCGACCGCGCCCTGGCGGTTCGCCAAGCTTGACGCGCGCCACGGGCCGGGCGCCACGACGCGTCGACGGGAAACGAGGGTCTCAGCCCTGGTAGCCGCCCTCCGGCGAATGGCCTGAACCTCCCCTGATCGACTCCACCCGGGCAATGATCAGTCCTCCCAGCAGGCCGAAGAACGCTCCCAGTGACAGGATGCCGAACACGCCGGCCGCCTTTGCCGTGGCCGAGCTCGGACTGAGGATGGTGACCACGGTCATCACGATCCACAGCGCGAGCGCGAGATAGAAGATGGCGGCCACCAGTCGTATCGGACTCTGCTGTGCCGCGGGTCGTTGCATGCCCTCCCCCCCTTCGGATCGGAACCGTCCATGTCGGGTCGGAGCGTAGACTGGGGAGAACCCTTCGAACAGGAGCGTTGCCATGACCCCATCCGTCATCGCCGCCGGCGCGCGGACGCCCATCGGGAAGTTCGCCGGCGGGTTCAAGGACCTCGCGGCCGTGGACCTCGGGGCCGTGGCCATCCGCGAGGCGCTGGCCCGCTCCGGCGTGCCTGCCGACCGGGTCGACTACGTCATCATGGGGCAGGTGCTCCAGGCCGGCGCCGGCCAGATCACGGCCCGCCAGGCCGCCATCAAGGCGGGGATCCCGAAGGAAGTCCCGGCCATCACCATCAACAAGGTGTGCCTGTCCGGCCTGAACGCCATCGCGCTGGCCGACCAGCTCATCCGGGCCGGCGAGATCAAGATCGCCGTGGCCGGTGGGATGGAGTCGATGACCAACGCGCCGTACCTGCTGCCCGACGCGCGGTTCGGTTCCCGCCTGGGGAACTCGCGGATCGTGGACTCCATGATCTACGACGGGCTGTGGTCGACCTTCACCGACCAGCACATGGGGGAGTCCTCCGACGAGGTCAACGCGGAGCTGTCCCTCACACGCGAGGACCAGGACGCCTGGTCCGCCCGGAGCCACCGGCGTGCCGCGGCCGCGTGGGACGAGGGCCGCATGGCCGAGGAGGTCGTCCCGGTCGAGGTTCCGCAGCGCAAGG
The DNA here is from genome assembly GCA_030774015.1 of Actinomycetota bacterium. Classification (NCBI taxonomy): domain Bacteria; kingdom Bacillati; phylum Actinomycetota; species Actinomycetota bacterium. The sequence continues at coordinate 12,129 of JALYLZ010000064.1, forward strand.
GCGACCCGGTGGTGGTGGATCGTGACGAGGGCATCCGCCCCGACACCTCCCCCGAGGGCCTGGCCGCGCTGAAGCCCGCGTTCAAGCCGGACGGCACCATCACCGCCGGCAACGCGTCGCAGATCTCCGATGGGGCTGCGGCGGTCGTGGTCATGGCTCCGGAGATCGCGGAGGAGCTGGGCGTGACGCCGCTGGCCGAGGTCGTGGCCCACGGGATGTCCGCCGAGCGCTACGCCTATCTGCACACCGTCCCCGCGCTGGCCATGCAGAACGCCCTCAAGAAGGCGGGCAGGGATGTCCACGACCTCGGGCTCATCGAGATCAACGAGGCGTTCGCGTCGGTCGCGCTGAATGCCACCCGCATGCTGGGAGCCGACGAGGAGATCGTGAACGTGAACGGCGGCGCGATCGCGCTGGGCCACCCCATCGGGGCCTCGGGGGCCCGTCTGGTGCTCACGCTGGCCTACGAGATGCGCCGGCGCGGTGTGGACCTGGGGGGCGCCTCGCTGTGCGGCGGAGGCGGCCAGGGCGACGCGCTGATCATCCGTCGCGTGGCGTGACCGCCGGGGAAGTCCAGACGGCGCTGCTGGTCCCCATCCCGGAAGCGGAGCCGCTGGTGGGGCCGTGGCGGGCCCGGTACGCGCTCGACGCCCGCAAGGGCGTTCCGGCCCACGTCACCGTGATGGCCCCGTTCCTGCGGCCCGAGGAGATCGGACCGGACGTCGTGGGGAACCTGAACGAGACCCTGGGCCGGTTCGAGCCGTGGGACTTCCGGCTGGTCCGGCCGGCCCGGTTCGACGACGCCCTGCTGTACCTGGAACCCGACCGCGCCGACCCGTTCCTCGAGCTCACCCGTGTCGTGATGGACCTTTTCCCGGGCCTGAAGCCCTACGGCGGGCAGCTCGAGCTGGACGAGGTGATCCCACACCTCACGGTGGCGGACTGCCAGGCCCCGGGGATCTGCGAGGATGGCGCCGTGCTGGATCGGGTCGAACGCGAGATCGCCGGAAGCCTCCCCGTCGATGCCACCGCCAGCCAGGTCTGGCTGATGTCGGGCGACGGCACATGGAAGGTCGACGCCCGGTTCGCGCTGCACGGCGACCTGACCCTGTGAGGCAGAAAGCGCCTCCGGGCATCCACGCGAACATCGACCGGAAACGGGCATGAGCGCCGGCGGATTGTCGACGGCGCGGCTCGGCCGCATGCACGACGTCATGGCCGGACATGTGGAGGGGGGCGGCGTGCCCGGTCTCGTCACGCTCGTCAGCCGGCGCGGCGAGGTGCACGTGGACGCCATCGGGATGAAAGCGCTCAGGGGCAGCGACCCGATGCGGCGCGACACCATCTTCCGCATCTCCTCGATGACCAAGCCGGTCACCGCCGCGGCCACGATGATCCTGGTGGAGGAGTGCAGGCTGCGGCTGGACGAGCCGGTGGATCGCCTGCTGCCCGAGCTGTCCGGGAGGAGAGTTCTGAAACGGCTCGACGGGCCGCTCGACGACACCGTGCCGGCGCACCGGCCGATCACCGTGCGCGACCTGCTCACGTTCCGGATGGGCTTCGGCCTGGTGATGGCGCCGCCGGGCACCTATCCGATCCAGCAGGCCACGGACGAGCTGCGCCTCGCCCAGGGACCGCCGAGCCCCTCGACGCCGCCCGAGCCGGACGAATGGATCCGCCGCCTGGGGACGCTGCCACTCATGCATCAGCCGGGCGAGCAGTGGATGTACAACACGGCGGCCGACGTCCTCGGTGTCCTGATCGCCCGGGCCGCCGGCCGGCCGTTCGAGACGTTTCTGCGCGAACGGATCTTCGAGCCGCTCGGCATGAAGGACACCGGATTCAGCCCGCCCGCCTCCGAGCTCGATCGCCTGGCCACCAGCTACTGGACCGATCCCGGAACCGGAGCGCTGGAGCTGTATGACGAGGCCGAGGGCGGCCAGTGGAGCGGCCCGCCAGCGTTCCCGTCCGGCGCCGGAGGCCTGGTCTCCACGACCGACGACTTCCTGGCCTTCGGCCAGATGATGCTGGACGGGGGCCGGCGAGGCAGCGAGAGGATTCTGTCGAGGCCCTCGGTCGGGCTCATGACGGCGGACCACCTGACCCCCGAGCAGAAGGCGTCGTCCAGCCTGGTCCCCGGGTACTGGGACAGCCACGGATGGGGCTTCGGCCTGTCCGTGGTCACCAGGGTCGACGGGATGGAGGGGTCCGTCGGCACGTTCGGCTGGGACGGCGGCATGGGAACGGTCTGGCACTCGGATCCCCGGGAGGACATGGTGACCATCCTTATGACCCAAGCGGGCTGGACCTCCCCCAGTCCTCCGGCCGTGTGCCTCGATTTCTGGACCTCCGCCTACGGGGCCATCGACGACTGAGGCGGCCGGCGGTACTACGCTACCGGCCGCCGCATCAGGAAAGGCGTCGGCCGTGACCGAGACCGCGTTCGAGCTTCCCGAGGACCTCCGGGAGTTCCGCGCGCTGGTCCGCGAGATCGCGGAGGAGCGCATCGCGCCGCGGGCCGCGGACATCGACGAGACCGACGAGTGGCCCAAGGACGTCTGGGAGCTCCTGGTCCAGAACGAGCTGATGGCGGTGGGGTACCCCGAGGAGTTCGGGGGAGCCGGCGGTGGGTCGCTCACGTTCGCCGTGATGATCGAGGAGATCTCCCGGGTCTCCGCCGGAGCGGCGCTGACCCCGCTGGTGGCCCGGCTGGGGGCCATCCCGGTGATGCTCTCCGGCTCCGACCAGCTGAAGCACGAGCTGTTCGGGGGGATCTCCCGGGGCGACCATTTGATGTCCTACGGGCTGACGGAGCCGGGGTCGGGGTCCGATTCTGTGGCCATGCAGACCCGCTACGAGCGGGTGGGCGGCGCCGACGGGGGCGGCTTCCGGCTGAGCGGGACCAAGCGGTTCATCACCGGCGCCGGCGTGTCGGACGCCTACACCGTGTTCGCCACCCGCGACCCGGCCCTCCGTGCCGATGGCATCTCCGCGTTCGTGGTGTACCGCGACGACCCGGGGGTCTCCTTCGGCAAGGAGGAGCGGAAGATGGGCATCCACGGTTCGCCCACCCGTGAGGTCTATCTCGAGCGCACCGAGATCCCTGCCGATCGCCTGATCGGCCAGGAGGGCGAGGGGTTCAAGATCGCCATGCGGACCCTCGATTACTCGCGGCCGTCGATCGGGGCGCAGGCGCTGGGGATCGCCCAGGGCGCATTCGACATCGCCGCGCGTTACCTGACCGAGCGCGAGCAGTTCGGCCAGAAGCTGGCCAGGTTCCAGGGGCTCCAATTCATGCTGGCCGACATGGCCATGCAGATCGAGGCGGCCCGGCTGCTGGTGTACAAGGCGGCGTCGCTGGTCGACGCGCAAGACCCGCAGATGACCTACTTCGCGTCGGTGGCGAAGTGCCACGCCTCCGACACCGCGATGGCGGTGACCACCGACGCCGTGCAGCTGCTGGGCGGGTATGGCTACATGCGCGAGTACGGTGTCGAGCGGTTCATGCGGGACGCCAAGATCACCCAGATCTACGAGGGCACCAACCAGATCCAGCGCCTGGTGATCGCCCGCCAGGTCCTGAAGGCTCTCTGACCAGCGCGTTCATGACGCGGACTCGTCAGCCGGGTTGTCCAGCTGGTGCCCGAAGAGGAAGTCGTCATTGCCATCCTGGCCTCTTCGCCATCCTGGCCTCTTGCACCTCCATGAAGTCACGAGCGTCGAGAAATGCTGCTGACTCGCCGGACTATCGGGGATGAGGTCGGGGCAGTGTGATTCGCCGGTGTCAGGGCAGGTTGGCCTGAGGCTTCGAATGGGGGGAACGATCAGGCAGCTCGGCTCCCGCGAGTAACTCCACGGCTGGAGCTGACTGGGAGCTTCTCGGCTGCCTCCAGACGGTAGATGACGAGGTACGTCTTGATGATGGGGCGCGCCCGCGGAGCCTGCTCCGGTCAGGTAGCGGGCCTCAGCCTGTACAGGCCGGTAAAGTCCTGGAGCACGTTGTACGCGGTGAACAGCGGCTTCCCCCGCTACCGATATCGAGCTCGATCGGGTGAACGGGACCGAGGCCGGCCACACCCTGGGCGGCGAAGTCTGTGTCGAGACCACCCTGCGCATGCATTGCCACCACTGCCCAGTGGGGGCTGCAAATCGGCCCATCCACTTGACGACGCTGCCGCTCAAACGATCTCTCCGTCGGGGGCGAGCGCGACGTGCTCGGGCGTGGCGGTGCGAGACGGGAACGTCACGCTCGCGACTCCGCCGTCTCCGAATCGGCGGTCGAGCGCGCCCCGAGCGGTGAGCCGCACAACCGTTAGGGGATGCGCGCGCGTGTCGTCGGTTGACCCCGTCGAGACCAGCACTCGGTTGTCACCCTCGACGGCAAGGTCGGTGGCGTCGCCGAAGACCGAGCCCCGGAGGCGAAGCAGTCCGTTGATGGCGAACGAATGATCCCGTCCCCCGCTCGGCAGGCGGCGCTCGACGGCCCACACGGTCGTGTAGATGACGAATCCGGGACCACGGCGCTCGACCCCCGCCCCCCCCAAGCAGGATCCGGCCACGCCCGTCCAGTGCGATCTCCCCGAACGCGAGGCGCGAGCTCACGGCGACGACTCCCCGTGAGCCGAATCTGGGGTCGAGGCGCCCCCGACCGGATTCGGCGGTTCACTCGACTGACCAACGGATTCTCGAAGAAGATCGAGAACCACGCGGCGGCGGTCGCCCTCCACTTCCAGTTCTATAACTTCGCTCGACCGCACAAGAGTCTGAAGAATCCGTACCCTCGGCCCCCTGCGATGGCGGCGGCGTGGCCGATCACGCCTGGACCTTGAACGAGATCGCCGCGTTGCTAGACTGAAGGATCAACCCCCCCACCTCATGGACAGGAGAAGTCTGTATGAGCTGGAACCCCTACGAGAACCTTCCCCCAGCGGCTTCGTTCTCACTGACCAGCAGCGACTTACGGGAGGGCGAGAAGCTGAAGATGCCGCAGGTCAGCGGCGTCTTCGGCGCCGGCGGCCAGGACATCTCCCCGCAGCTCTCCTGGAGCGGCTTCCCTGCAGGGACCCGGAGCTTCGTGGTCACCATGTGCGACCCCGAAGCGCCCACGGTCACCGGCTTCTGGCACTGGGCCGTGGTGAACATTCCCGGCAACGTCACGGAGCTGCCTGCCGGCGCCGGCGACAAGTCCGGCAAGGGGCTCCCTGAGGGCGCCTTTCATCTCCCGAACGACGCCAGAACGATGCGGTACGTTGGCGCCGGGCCGCCGCCGGGCACTGGAAAGCACCGCTACATCTTCGCGGTCCTCGCCCTCGCCGCCGAGAAGATCGAGATTGACAGGGAAGCGACGCCCGCCTGGCTGATGTTCAGCCTATTCAACGGTACCCTGGGACGCGCGTTCCTCGAGGGCTGGTACGAGAGGTAGGCCCATAGCCTGCCCAAACTGAGACACTACCCGTCAAACCGGGACGTGGACAACCTTGGCATGGATGGTGAACGTTCGAGGGCGGCCGGCGCCGGGGGACCCGCGCAAAGCTGTCGCCTCCTGAGGGTTGTCGTTCACCGCACCGGCGGTGTATCAACGGGGGCCGATTTTCGTCCATTCCATCCGATTCGCGAGGTCGACACCATGACATCCAGGCGGTTCGTCTTCCCCAACCGGGCGTTCGCCGCGGCGCTCGCCGCAGCGCTCGCCGTCTCGGCCGGCGCAACGCTGCCTGCCGCGGCGGGCCCGAAGGCCACTCCCACCAACGGAAGGATCGTCTTCGTGGGCGGCCAGACCGGCAACGCCGACATCTACTCGATCAACCCCGATGGGACCGGTCTGGTCAACCTGACCCACGATCCGGGGGACGACTCGCAGCCGGCGGTGTCGGCCGACGGGACGAAGATCGCCTGGATCTCGGACCGCGACGCCGGCAACCGCGACGTGTACGTCATGAACGCCGACGGGACGGGCGTGCAGCGGCTGACCACCGACCCGTACTCGGAGTCCTGGCCTTCGTTCTCCCCGGACGGCACCAGGATCGTGTTCGGCAGCAACATCGACATCAAGCACGACACCGATCCGCAGCTGTACGTCATGAACGCGGACGGGTCGAACGTGGTCCGGCTGACCGACGACGGGTCCTTCGACGACCAGGCCCGGTTCTCGCCGGACGGCTCGAAGATCGCGTTCACGTCGTTCCGGGGCGGAGACGCGGAGATCTACGTCATGAACGCGGACGGGTCCAACCAGACCAACATCACGCACAACGAGGCGTTCGACGAGTATCCGGCGTGGTCGCCCGACGGCACGCTGATCGCGTTCCGGACCAACCGCGACGAGGACCCCGAGATCTACACCATGAAGCCGAATGGCTCCGAGCAGACCGACTTCACCAACGATCACTCCTTCCGCGACGAGTTCCCGGCGTGGTCGCCCGACGGGACGGAGCTCGCGTTCACCAGCAACCGGGGCGCCGCCTCGAATCCCTCCGGCCCCGCGGACAGCCCGTTCCCCGACGACCGGATCTGGGTGGCGCCCTTCCCGGGGGGTCCGGCCGCCCCGTTCTCGCCGGCGGCCGGCAACGAGCCGGTGTGGGCGGCGGTGCCCCACGTGCTCGACCTCGGCCTGGCCGATCCGCCGGACGTCGGTCCGCTCGCCACGGGGTCGAAGCGGCGGCTCTCGTATCAGGTCACCAACCTCGGGAACGTGGACGCGTCGGGGGTGACCGTCCAGGCGACCCTTCCGCACCTGCTGGCGTTCGTGTCCGCCAGGCGATGCACGGCGAGCGGTCGGGTGGTGACCTGCCAGCTCGGTGCGATCCCGGCCGGAGATTCGGACACCGTGAAGTTCCGGGTCCGGGTCCGGCGGTTCCCGCAGAGCCTGTCGGAGAGGACGGCCAACGTGGCCATCGCCGTCGCGAGCTCCGGGGACGACGCGCATCCCGCCGACAACAGCCAGGTCCAGCAGGTCATCGCCATCCACGGCTGAGTGGCTTCGGGCCCGCCGCGTCTGGCCAGGCGTCAGACCAGGCGACGGTCGGTGGCCCAGCGGGTCAGCTCGTGCCGGTTGGACAGCTGGAGCTTGCGCAGCACCGAGGAGACGTGGGTCTCCACCGTCTTCACCGAGATGTGCAGCTGCCGGGCGATCTGCTTGTAGGCATATCCCCGGGCGATGTGGCGGAGGACTTCCCGTTCGCGGGCCGTGAGCTGGTCCAGCTCGGGGTCGGAGCGGGCGGGCGCTTCTCCCGCGAACGCGTCCAGCACGAACCCGGCCAGGCGCGGCGAGAACACGGCGTCCCCGTCCCGGACCCGCCGGATCGCCTCCGCCAGCTCGACCGGGGCGATGCTCTTGGTCACGTAGCCCCTGGCCCCTGCCCGGATGACGTCGATCACGTCGTCGGCCGCGTCGGACACCGAGAGGGCCAGGAACCGCACGCCGGGCTGCTCCGGGGCCACCGCCCGGATCACGGCGACCCCTCCACCGCCGGGCATGTGGACGTCCAGCACCACCACGTCCGGGCTGGTGGCGCGGATGCCGGCCACGGCCGCCGCCGCGTCCCCCGCGTCCCCGACGATCTCGAACTGCTCCCCGAGCTCGGAGCGCACGCCCGACAGGAACAGCCGGTGGTCGTCCACCAGGAACACCCGGATCGGGTCGGTGTCCCGGCCCGGGGTCACGCCGTCTTCCTGGGAAGCCGCAGCGTGACCTCGGTGCCCTCGCCGGGCGCGGAGTCCACGATCGCCGTCCCTCCGGCCCGCTCCATACGCCCCTCGATGGATTCGGCGATGCCGCGGCGATCCCGGGGCACGGCGGCCGGCACGAACCCCTTCCCCTGGTCCCGGACGAACGCGGAGACCTGGTCCTCCTCCACCTCGACGTAGACGGAGACCGTGTCCACGCCCGCGTGCTTCGCCGCGTTCATCACGGCCTCTCCCGTGGACTGGACCAGGCCCTGGACGCCCTCGTCGACCCGGCAGTCGCCCACCACCACCGCCTCCACCTTCACGTGGTGCAGTCGCTCCACCCGGCCGGCCATCTCCTCGATCGCGGTGCTCAGCAGGTCGTGTGCCGATGGCCCGGACCGCCCGTACAGCCAGGCCCGGAGCTCCCGTTCCTGGCCCCGGGCCAGGGTCACCATCTCCTGCGGGGTCGACGCGCGCTGGATCAGGGCCAGGCTCTGGAGGACCGAGTCGTGTAGGTGTGCCGCCATCTCGGCGCGCTCCTCGGAGCGGATCCGCTGGCGGCGCTCCTCCGCCAGCTGGCGGCCCATGCGCCACACCCACGGGCCCAGGATCAGGCCCAGGCCGGTGACCGTGACCACGACGGCGAACACGACGTTGCGGAACGCGACCAGGGCGTTGTTGGCGGCCAGGAAGGCGGCCATGCCGCCGGCGATGAGGAGGCTTCCCAGGAGGATGCGGGACCGGGACATCCTTCCGGTGAGCACGCCCTCCACCGGATAGCGGGCCCGGGACGCCACCCGGGCGAAGCGGGCCCGGCCGGCGTCGTCGGCTCGGGTCCAGATGAGGGCCGAGCCGAACGCCCCCAGGGCCACCGGCCACACCACGGCGTCTCCGAACCACACCCCGGCCTGGCGGAGCAGCAGCAGGGCCCCGCCGACCACGAACGCGAACGCCACCAGGCGTTCGACGTCCTGGACCCGGGTGGCGGCCGGCCTCGCCTCGGAGTCGTCGGAAGCCTCCGGCGAGAACGCCCACAGCACCAGGTAGACCAGGACGCCCACCCCGCCCGCGAACGCGAGCACCACGAACGCCAGCCGGACCACCACGTGGTCCACGCCGAGCCGGTCGCCCATCCCGGCCGCGACGCCGGCCGCGATGCGGTCCGTCCGGCTCCGGCGCAGGCCGAACGAGAGCCGCCCGCGCAGGTGGCGAGGCGGGCCGGTGGTGGAGCGGTTCCCGACGGGGGTTCGCTCGGGTGAAGCGGTGGTGCCGATGGGGCCCTCCTGTCCGGCAGGGCGACATCTGGTCGCCATGCTCGCTCGATGGTGCCACAGCGCTCCGGCCCGGCACCACCGGGAACATCCCCGAGAGCATGGGTGCGGGCACTCAGGGTTGTTTCAGGGCGATCCCCGATGGTGAGGCCGCGTGCCCGGACGCATCATGAGGCCATGAACGGCCACAGCGACACACAGGAGACCGCCGGGGCGCCCACACCGGCATCGCCTCCGCCGCCCGGGCACTCCCGGCGGCTGTACCGTCGCACCGACCGGAAGATGATCGCGGGCGTCGCCGCGGGTCTGGCCGACTACTTCGACATCGACCCCACGCTGGTGCGGATCGGCTTCGTCCTCCTGGCCTTCCTGGGCGGGGCCGGCGTCGTGGCGTATGGGGTGGCGTGGCTGCTGGTCCCGCCCAGCCACGAGGTGGCCTCGCCGGGAGAGAACGTGGTCCGGCGGCTGAAGGCGTCGCCCTCGTGGGTGGCCCTGGCCCTCGTGGCCGTCGGCATCGTCCTGCTGGCGAACGCCACCGGAGCGGTGAGCGCGCCGGTCGGATGGGGGATCACGCTGGTCGTGATCGGGGTCCTGCTGTTCCGGCACGCCTCCAGGGAGCCGGAGCCCGGCCCCGCCTTCAGCTACCCGCCGCCGTTCCCGTCGCCCGAGACACCGGGCCTCTCCGCCCCGCCGCCGCCGGCCGCCGTCACCACGACCGCGCCCGCACCTCCCGCACCCCCCGGCCCGCCGGGCCCGCCTCCGCCTCCCGAGCCGCCCGCGCGTCCCGAGGTTCGAACGCCCCTGTGGATCCCGCCGTCCCCCCGGCGAAGGCGGGCTCCGCGTGATCGGGGGCTGTTCTGGGGCACCGTCGGCGTGACGCTGCTCGCGGTGGGTGTGGCCGCCCTGCTGGGCAACGCCGGAGTCATCGACATCGGCGTGGGTGCCTACCTGGCCTTGGCTCTCGCCGTGCTGGGAGTGGGCCTGCTGGTGGGGACGTGGTGGGGGCGTTCCCGGGGCTTGATCGTGCTGTCCATCCTGCTGACGCCGTTCGTACTGCTGGCGAGCCTGGTGAACGTCCCCATCCGGGGCGGCGTCGGTGACCGCTTCTTCGGGCCCCGGGTGGTCACGGATGTCCGCCCGGTGTACCGGCAGATCGCCGGGCGGATGGTCTTGGACCTGTCCCGGCTGCGCCTGGGGCCCTCGCCGGTGCACGTGGACGCGTCCATGGTGGCCGGGTACATCGAGGTGGTCCTGCCGCGGGGCGTGAACGCCTCGGTCCACGCCGAGGCCGGTGCCGGCGAGCTGGCCGTGCTGGGGAACGACTCGAACGGACTGAACGTGGACGCCCGCCGAACCACGGGGCCGGCGGCCGGCGGCCGGCTCGAGCTGGACCTCGCGGTGTCGTTCGGGCGAATCCTGGTGTACCGGTCCTCGGTCGGCCTGGCCCGACCGGCGGCGAAAGGAGGCTAGGGATGCGACGGCACGAGTTCGACCCCATCTCGTTCGTGTTCGGCATGATCTTCGCCGTCCTCGGCCTGGCCTTCCTGAGCGGGCGGGTGGACCTGGGCGACCTGCACCTGCGGTGGCTGTGGCCCGTCCCGCTGATCGCGGTGGGGCTGGCCCTGCTGGCCACGACGCGGCGCCGGGATCCTGACCGCGCCGTTCCCGGGCCGGCGACGGCGCCCCAGCCCGACGCGCCCCCACAGGGGCCGGAGGCCGGCCGCGAGTCCGGCTTCGACCTCCATGACTCGGACGAACCACGCGACGTCTCGGCGGACGCCACCTCCGGCGAGGACTGACCGCTACCGGTCCTTCAGGCGGAAGACCAGCTTCAGCGCGGAGCGCGTGGGGGAGAAGCTCACCACCTTCACGTCGACCAGCCCCGCCTCCAGGGCGGCGTCGCGGACATCGTTCTCGTTCACGGCCTTGCTCCCCTTCGGCCACACCACCCAGATCGCGCCGTCCCTGGCGATGAACGCACGGTGCGTCCGGAGCCGGGGAAGCTCCTCGCGGCGCTCCACGCCCACCACCATCAGGTCGGCGCCAACCTGGCGCCGTCCCACCCGCACGTCGGCCCCGCGCTCCAGGACCTGCTGGACGAATCCGGGATCGTCCAGGCCGACCACGGACACCCGCTGCCCTTCCTTCACGCCGAGCTTGTCGACGAGCGGCTTGGTGGAGGGGGCGTCGTCACGCGCCATGGCCGCGGCACCGTACCATCGCCGTGACATGGCCCTGATGCGCGCGGCGTTCGTGCGGGAGCACGGCGGCCCGGAGGCCCTGGAGTACGGGGAGATCGAGCGCCCCGAGCCCGGACCGGGAGAGATCCTGGTCCGGGTGGTCGCCTGCGCGCTGAACCACCTGGACATCTTCGTGCGCCGAGGGATGCCGGGCGTCCGGCTGGAGCTGCCGCACGTCCCCGGTGGCGACATCGTGGGGTGGGTGGAGGAGAGCGGCGACGACCAGGCCCGCCGGCTGGTCGGCACGCTGGTGCTGCTCGACCCCATCGTCGGACGGGGCATGCTGGGCGAGCACGAATGGGGCGGCCTGGCCGAGTTCGTCGTCGCGCCCGCCGACAACGCGATCCCGCTGCCCCATCCCACCGGTGACGTCGTGCGCTACGCGGCCCTTCCCGTCGCCTACGGGACGGCCCGGCGGATGCTGTTCCACCGGGCCCGGCTCCGGCCCGGCGAAACCGTGGTCGTGCTGGGAGCGGCCGGCGGCGTGGGGGTCGCCTGCGTCCAACTGGCCGGCCGGGCCGGTGCCCGGGTCATCGCGTGCTCGTCCTCGGAGGCGAAGCTGGCCCGGCTCCGGGACCTGGGCGCGGCGGAGACGGTGGACACCGCGTGGGAGGACTTCAGCAGCCGGGTGTGGGAGCTCACCGATCAGCGTGGCGCGGACGTTGTGGTCGACTACCTGGGGCGGGAGACCTGGCAGGGCTCGATCCGGTGCACCCGGCCGGAGGGCCGGGTGGTGACGTGCGGCGCCACCACCGGCTACGAGGCCGTCACCGACCTCCGGTACGTGTGGACCCGGGAGCTCGACATCCTTGGCTCCGACGGCTGGACCCGCGAGGACCTCGAGCGCCTGGTGGACGACGTGGCCCGCGGCCAGCTCGACCCGGTGGTCCACGGCGTCTTTCCGCTGTCGAAAGCACGGGAAGCGGTCGCCGAGCTCGAGGAACGCCGGGCCTTCGGCAAGGTCGTCGTGGTCCCCGACGGCGTCCAGCCGGGCGGTCACTGAGCCCGATCCGAAGAACTTCGCCAATTCGCCGTCGTTCCTTGGGCGTGTCCTTGGGGGCGGCTATCCTTCGGCTGATGCTGGTGGTGGGAGCCGGCCGGTGACGGCCGGGGGGGAAACGCCCGCGCCCGTGCGGATCCTGTCGGCGCCGGACCTCGCGGACTCCATGGGGCTCGACGACGCGGCCACGTTCGTGGTCGACCTCCTGGAGCGGCCCGGATCGGACATCCGGGTGGCGGAGGGGCAGATCGGGCTGGCCGACGACCTGGTCGTGGCCGGCCATCCGGACGCCTTCGAGCTCCGGACCATCGCGCCGACGGACCCCGGAACCGTGTGGGCGGTGGACGGCGGCTCGTGCCTGCTGGCGGACGGGCGGTCGTTTCAGGTCGCCGCGTACCGGGCCGGGCGGGTGCGGCTGCGCCGGGGGATCACGGATCTGGTGGAGTCCCCGCCGCTCACGGTGCGGGCCCTGTCCGCGGACGAGGTGCAGTCGATCGCCCGGGAGGTGCTCACGGAGCTGTGCGGTGAAGCTCCCGAGCGCCTGCCGGAGCTCCCGCGCCCGGTGGACGCCATGCGCGAGTGGGCCGAATGGGCGGAGGTCGCCAGGACGGTCCGGGAAGCCGCGCCCGGCGACCTGGTCCTGGTGGACGGGTCGCTGCACGGGGGGCCGCTGGTCCCGCCCGACGTCCCCCGGCGGGTCCATTCCGAGGCCCAGGAGCGAGGGGTCTCGCTCGCCGGCGTGGTGAAGGCCTCCACGCTGTTCTGGGGCCGGAACGCGCCGCTGGTCACGCTCCTCAAGCGCCGGGGGGACCGCGAGCTGGGGCCGGTGCCGTGGGCGGCCAGGATCTCCACCGACCCCACCTTCGGCCGGCTGTACGTAGGGGAGATCTTCGTGGCCCACCTCGCGCCGACCGCCCCGTATGCGTTCCGGGTGGACGTCGCCCGGGGTCCGGCGGGTCCCGACCAGGTGCTGTCGCGTCTTGCCGGGGCCGCCGGCGACCCCGCGTTCGTGGGCTATCCCTACCCGCTTGCCCGGGCCCACCAGGTCGCGAGGGTCGGCGGCTACGCCGTGGCCGACCTGCGGCGGTCCTTCCGCGGCGCCCTGTCCCGCCACGGCATGTCCGAGGACGACATCGAGGTGCTGTTCCAGGACTTCCACGAAGTGCTGAACCGGAGCTGAGGGCATGAGCGGAACCGGACGAGACCACGAGTACAAGGGCCGGATCTTCGGCCGGAACGTCCTGGAGGCGACGTTCCGGTCCTTCTACGGCGCCGACCTTTTCCTGGGGGAGCTGTTGGTGGCCGAGGACCCCGAGCGGGCCCGGCGGTTCCTGTTCCGGGTGGTCCAGGTCACGTACGGCTCGGACTCGAGCGACCCGAACTGGGCCGAGCGGACCGCCGGCGCCTATATGACGGGCGACGCGGCCGGCGCGCCGTACCGGCTGCACGACCCGGAGCAGCGCCTGTACAAGGTGGCCACGTGCGCCCCGCTCGGCTACATCGACGCCGGCGGGGAGTTCCGCAAGCCGAAGTCGCTGCCGGCCCAGTTCGCCCGGGTCACCGCCCCCACCGCCGAGGACTTCGCGTTCCTGCGGGAACGGATGGGCGATCTGTCCATCGGGCTGCTGCGCTCCGGCGAGGACACCATCGACCTCGAGGTGGGCATCCGCGGCTCCACGCTGACCTCCCACGTCGGCGTCTTCGCCACCACCGGCATGGGGAAATCGAACCTCATGAAGGTCCTGGCCGGGCAGGTCCTGGCCTCCCAGGGCCGGTACACGTTCCTGCTGTTCGACCCCCACGGCGAGTACCTGGAGGGCGGCGTCGGCACTCGCCGCGGCCTCCGTCACCACCCGTGGGCGGCCGACCGGCTCCGCGTCTACGCCACCCGGGCATCGGGGGCGGGCGCAACCTCGCTGCGCCTGTCGCTGGCCGAGCTGACCGTGGGCGACCTCCAGACCGCCTACGAGTGGAGCCACGCCCAGGAGGACGCCATCTACCGCCTGGTCCGGTTCTTCCGGGAGGAATGGATCACCCGGGTGGGGGAGGAGCCCGACGTGCAGGTCCTGGCCGAGCAGCTCGGCGTGGCCACCAGCACCCTCCAGGTCATCCAGCGCCGGGCCCAGCGCATCCTGGACCTCCCCTGCGTGAGCCGGGACCTGACGCAGCCCTCCCTGTCGGGGCGGATCGTCGACGAGCTGGCGAACGGCTACTCGGTGCTGGTGGACTCCTCCGGGCTGTCGTCGATGGAGGAGATCCTGGTGGCCTCCGTCATCACCCGGCGGCTGATGGACGAGTACGCCACGGCCTACCTCGAGGACCGCGAGCGCTTCGAGGCCCTGCCGCCGGCCCTGGTGGCCCTGGAGGAGGCGCAGCGGGTCCTGTCCAAGGTCAAGCGCTCGGAGGAGAACGTGTTCCCGCGGGTGGCCCGGGAGGGCCGGAAGTTCCGGGTGGGCCTGTGCGCCGTCTCGCAGCAGCCCAAGCTCATCGACGACGAACTGCTGTCGCAGTTCAACACGTTCTTCATCCTGGGCCTGGCCGACGAGCGGGACCGCAACATCCTGCGGGGTTCGTCCAAGCAGGACATCTCGGACCTGGGCCCCGAGATCCAGACCCTCATGCCCGGCGAGTCCATCATCACCAACGTGGAGCTGCCGTTCGCCGTGCCCGCCCAGGTGTTCCTGTACGAGGAGTACCTGAAGTCCGTCCGCGGCCCCTCGCCGCTGCCCGACCGGCCCGCCGGCGCCAGCCGCGGGCTCGTGGACTGAATGGCCCGCCTGGTCGCGTTCGGGGACGCCCACCTCGGACGGACCCACCTGGCCCACCTTCGAGACGACGAGGGGCGGAACCTCCGGGAGGAGGACTTTCTGCGCTCGTTCGACTGGGCGGTACGTAAGACGATCGAGCTCCAGCCGGACGGGTTCCTGTGGCTGGGCGACGTTTTCGACCACGCTCGGCCCACCTACCGCACGTTCGCCCACGTCCTGGCGGGCCTCCAGCGGCTGACCGACGCCGGCCTCCGCGGCGTCGCCATCTCTGGGAACCACGACACCCCCCGAGTTCGGGGAACGGGCTCGCCGTACGACGCCCTGGAGCGGGTGTTCCCGAGCGTCGCGTTCGCCTGGCGGATGGAGGCGGTGGCGACCGAGCTGGCCGGCGTCCGCGTCCACGCGGTGCCGCAGGCGCTGTCCGTCGACGCGCTGAAGGCCCAGCTCCACGCCGCGGGCGCCGCCGCCGCGACCGACGCCACGAACCTGCTCCTGGCCCACGTGGCCCTCACGTCGCTCCCCGCCCGGGCCTGGCGCGACATCAACGAGCTGGAGGTGGAGGAGGGAGCGTTCGACCGCCGCTTCGACGTGGTCCTCCTGGGGCATTACCACGCCTACCAGAAGGTCTCCAAGCGCACCTGGTACGCGGGCTCAACCGACACGTTCTCGTTCGCGGACTCGCCGGAGGCGGCGAAGGGGCTCGTGGTCCTGGACACCGACACGGGGAAGGTCGAGCCCGTCGCCAACCCGGACACCCGGCCCCTGGTCACGTGCGCCGTGCGCGCGGCCGGCCTGTCCGCGAGCGAGCTGATCGACGCCGTGGAGCGGGAAGCGAAGGGCATGCCCGGGAAGGCCATCGTCCGGGTGTTCCTGAACGAGGTCGACCCGGCCGCGTACCGGCAGGTCGCGCACGAGCAGTTCCAGGAAGCGGTCCCCGGCGCGCTGTACGTGCAGGTGGAGCCGGACTTCGGCGCCGCGTCCATGGCCGTCCAGGGCGCCCCCACCATCGGGTCGCTGGAGCACGAGTGGGCCGCCTACGTCGAGCTCCAGGACCTGGCCGGCCTGGACCGTGAGCGGGTCACCGCCCTGGGCAGCCGGTTCCTGGAGGAGGCGCGAGGGGAGACCGTGTGAGGTGAGGGTCCGCGAGCTGTCCCTCCGCAACTACCGGGTGTTCGAGGAGGTCGACCTGGAGCTCCCTGGGGACCAGGTCATCGGCGTCTTCGGCCCCAACGGCGGCGGAAAGTCGACGCTCGTCGAATCGATCGCGTTCGCGTTGTACGGCGTCGACGCCGCCCGGACCAAGAAGAACGAGATCCGGACCCAGGGTCTGCTCACGGACTGCGAGGTCCGGATGGTCTTCGAGCACGGCGGCCAGCAGTACGAGGTCCGCCGCTCGATCCGCGGGAAGGGCCACACGCCGGAGGCCGAGCTGTACGTGGGCGGCCTGGTCCTCGCCTCCGGCACCACCGAGGTCGAGGCCGAGGTCCGCCGGTTGCTCCATATGGACCTGCGGGTCTTCCGGGCCTCGGTGTTCGCGGAGCAGAAGCAGCTGGACGCCTTCTCGGAGGTCACCCCGGGCAAGCGCAAGGAGATGGCCATCCGACTCCTCGGCATCCGGCCGGTGGACGACGCCCTGGCAGCGGCCCGACGGGAAGCCCGGGCCACCAAGGTGGCCGCCACGCAGCTGGAGGGCGCGGTGGCCGACGTCGCCGCGCTGGAGGCAGACCTGAAGGAGGCACGGGAAACCGCGGCCGAGGCCACGGCCGCCTCCACCGCCGCCGCCCGGGACCTCCGGGCCGCCGCGGCCCGGGCCAAGGAGACCCGCAACCGGTTCGACGCCGCCGACCGGGTCCGCCAGCGAGTGGCCACGCTCACCGCGGAGCTGCTGGCCCGGACGGAACAGCGTGACCGCCTGGCCACCGAGCTCCAGGAACGGACGGAGCGCGTGGCCGGGCTGGGGCGAGGCCTAGCCGAGCTCCCCAACCTCGAGGCCGAGGCCGCATCGCTGGAAGGGGTCGATGATCGCCTGAAGCTGGCCGACCGGTGGTCGGATGTGGCGCGGAGGCTGGCGGCGGCGGAGGCCCAGCTCGCCGCGCTCGCGGAGATCGACGAGGCCGCGGCCGGGGCCGATCTGGACGGGGCCGAGGAAACCCTTCGCTCGGCCGAGGCCGCGCTGGCCGACGCCACGGCCCGCCGGGACCATGCGCAACGGGGCCTGGCCGACGCCGAGGAGCGCCTGGCCCGGGCCTCGGAAGCCGATCCCACCCAACCCTGCCCGACATGTGGCCGGCCGCTGGGCGACGACTTCGCCGGGTATGTGCGCCACTGCCGCACCGAGGTCGCCGCGGCCAGGCGCCTGGCCCAGGCCGAAGAGAAGGGCACCCGCGAGG
>JALYLZ010000065.1 GCA_030774015.1 Actinomycetota bacterium
GGAGATGGCCGCGATCGGCCCGCGCATCAAGGGCCACAGGTTCCACGGTGAGTGGAACTACACGATCGTTCCGCCGTCGGGCCACCGGCTAACTACAGTCATGTAATTCCGTTCCGGAGCCTTACCTCGCCGCGGTCCGCGACTTCCTGGACCAGCACACCTCGTGAGCCGAGGCTGCCAGGGCGGGAGCTATCCTCCGACGATGCGTCCCACGATGACCCAGCCCTGCTCGTGGCCATATGAAGCGCCCTCAGCCTCGGCATAGTGCGAGAACATGATCCATCCGCCGGGCCCCATGAACGCCGGGCTGGCCAAGCGATCAGGGACGACCATCGAAACGGTTCGGTGACGGACCGAGGCGGCGAGGAGGTATTCATAGCCCGCCACCGCGGAGCCGGTCGGGTCGACGCCGATCAGGATCCATCTGCCGTCCGTGCTCCAGGTGAACGTGTGGCCCGTGCTCAGTGCATCGCGAAAGCGGCTGACCCGAGCCAGCCGCTTGCCGTGTCGATCGAACATCACGTCGATCGCGGAAGGCGGTCCGGCCAGGCAACCCGGAGGGCTCGACCTTGGGACCGTAGTCAGGACGAACCGCGATCCCTGGGGCGACCACGACATCGGACGCACGAGGGCCCGGCGCGCCACCACGTGGCGGGTTCCGGTGTCGAGGTCCGCGAGCCATGCCCGGCACCTTCCGTCCGTGTATAGGACCGCGGCGCCGCTCGGGCTCACGGATACGGTCCCGAGCAGAATCCGCGAGAAGTCATAGTGGTGGCGGCCGCTCTGGAGTCCCGGGATGGTGATCCCGGTGAAGCGGGGTGTGTGGCCGGGACGGGCCAGAAGCAACCGCCGGTCCCAGTCCACGAAGGCGATCCGCCCGTCGCCCAGCCACTGCCACGCTGTGTTCGGGGCTACCCCGCGGACGGCGATGGTCGTCCTGCCTGTCGACAGGTGGAAGATCCGTAGCGTGGTCCGGTGCCGGAACAGCACGGCCCGCCCGCCCGGCGAGAACAGCACGGGCCCTGAGGCCGAGACGTCCACCGGTCCGAAGAACCGGATCCGGTCGTTCACCAGGTCGATCACGCCGGCCTCCGCCCCGTACGACTGGATGAACGCCACCCGTCGCCCGTCGGATGAGATGTCCGTGAGCCGATACGGCGTTCGAAACGTGACGAAGGTTCGCTCGTCGACGATGCGGGCGGTCCCCCGCACGAAGTGGTCGCTAGGGGTCCCAGCCGCCTCCGCTGGAAGCAGGCTCGCCGCGGACAGGGCGCACGCGATCGGGGCGATGAGCAGAAGCCGGCGCACCGCTGACACGAGCGCTAGCCGGGCTCGTCCTCGATCACGGCGAGGGTCTGGTTCGCGTCGACGGCCTGGCCTGCACGGACCAGGACCTGGGTGAGCACGCCGTCTCGGGTGGCCAGGACGTGGTTTTCCATCTTCATGGCCTCGAGGATCAGTACGACGTCGCCGGCCTTGATCGGGGCACCCTCCTCGGCCACCACCAGGAGGATGGTGCCCTGCATGGGGGACTGGATGGCGTCGCCGGACCCGTGCCCGGCATGGCTCCGGGCCGAGGCGGAGGGCCGGGGAGGGGCCGTGGTGCGCTCCGGGTCGAACACGCGGACCGGCACCCGGCGCCCGTCGACCTCCACGACGATGGTCGCGGCCACCGCCGGCTCCCGGACCGTGGCGTCCAGCAGCGGGGCTTCCTCGAAGCGGGGAAGCTCGCTCTCGGCCAGGGCCTGCTCCACGAACTTGGTGTGGTGGCGGCCTTCACGGAACTCCGGGGTCTCCAGGACCCACCGATGGAACGGGATCGTCGTGGGGACGCCCTCGATCCGGTACTCGGACAACGCCCGAAGCATCCGGCGTCGGGCCCGTTCCCGGTCCTCTCCCCACACCACCAGCTTGGCGATCAGGGAGTCGTACTCGCGCGGGATCGACTTCCCGGCCACCACGCCGGCGTCGGTCCGAACGAAGGGGCCGCTCGGCTCGCGGTAACCGGAGATCCGCCCCGGCCCGGGCAGGAAGTCGTGGTGGGGATCCTCGGCGTTGATGCGGCACTCGATGGCGTGACCCCGGGGCGACGCCTCGACCTCCACCTTCTCGCCCAGGGCCACCTGGAGCTGGAGGGCCACCAGGTCCACGCCGGTCACCATCTCAGTGACCGGATGCTCCACCTGGAGGCGGGTGTTCATCTCCAGGAAGTAGAACGAGCCCTCCTCGTCCACCAGGAACTCCACTGTGCCCGCGTTCGTGTAGCCGGCTTCCTTGGCCAGGGCCAGGGCGGCCTCGCCGATCCGGGAGCGGAGGTCGGCGTCGACCACCGGCGACGGGGTCTCCTCCACCAGCTTCTGGTACCGGCGCTGAAGCGAGCAGTCCCGCTCGCCCAGGAAGCTCACGTTGCCCCGCGTGTCGGCCAGGATCTGCGCCTCCACGTGGTGCGACCGCTCGATGTAGCGCTCCAGGTAGACCTCGGCGCGTCCGAAGTAGGAGCCCGCCTCCCGGGCCGCCCGCTCCAGGGCCTGGGCCAGCTCCTCAGGCGTCGCCACGACCCGCATGCCCTTGCCGCCGCCGCCGAACGAGGCCTTCACCGCGATCGGGAAGCCGATGCGCTCGGCCTCGCCGGCCGCGTTCTGCACGCCGACCGGCTCCGTCGTGCCCGGGACGATGGGGACGCCGGCCCGCTCCGCCGCACGCCGGGCCGCCGCCTTGTCGCCCATCGTCTCCATGGCCTCGGGGGAGGGCCCCACGAAGGTCAGTCCGGCTTCGGCCACCGCCCGGGCGAAGCCGGCGTTCTCGGCCAGGAAGCCGTACCCGGGATGGACCAGGCTTGCCCTGCCCTTCTTCGCCGCTTCCAGCAGGGCCGGGACCGACAGGTAGGACGCCGCGGGCGAGGGCGGCCCGATGTGGAAGGCCGCGTCGGCCATCTCCACGTGCAGCGCGTCGCGGTCGACGTCCGAGTACACGGCCACCGTGGGCAGACCGAGCTCGCGGCAGGTTCGAATGATCCGGACCGCGATCTCCCCTCGGTTCGCGATCAGGACGCGGGGTGTCGCCACCGGAGCCTCACCGTCCTGATTACGATCATGGGGCGTCGATCCATCGAGGGAGTCAACCATACCGTGCTGACCGAGGAGAACCTCCAGGAAGCGGTTCGCGGCGCCGGGATCGAGGCACCGTCGCGGTTCGACGAGGTCACCGAGTCGACGAACCGCACGGCCCTGGTGATGGCGGAGGAGGGGGCGCCCGAGTGGACCGTGGTCGCGGCGGGCCACCAGACCGCCGGACGGGGGAGGCTGGGGCGGACGTGGGTGTCCCGTCCGGGGGCGGCCGTACAGTTCTCGGTGGTCCTTCGACCTGCCCTGGAACCGGCGCGGGTGGGGCTGCTGGCGCTGGCGGCGGGGGTGGCAGGCGCGACGGCGTGCCGCCAGGCCGGCGGTTCCGACGTGCGGTGCAAGTGGCCGAACGACCTCCTGCTGGGCGACGCCAAGGTCGGGGGCATCCTGGCCGAGGCCGCCGTGGCGGGCATGGCCATGCGGCACGTCGTGGTGGGCGTCGGGATCAACCTGGAGGCGCCGGAGGGGGTGCCGGACGCGGCGGGGATCGGGCCGGCCGACCCATCCGGGATCGTCGGGAGGTTCCTCCAGGAGCTCCGGGCGCTCATCACCGGGGATGGCGCGGCGGACCGCATCCTCGCGGCGTACCGGCCGGCGTGCGCGACGCTGGGCCGGCCGGTCCGGGCCATCACCGTGGACGGCCGGGTGGTGGAGGGCGTGGCCGAGGCCATCGACGACAGGGGCAACCTGGTGGTGGCTGAATACCTCCGCCGCTCCACCGTGGGCTTCGGCGAGGTCGAGCACCTGCGCTGAGGTGGGGCGCTTGCCGTGGACTCGGTCGCACTGCTAGCGTCCGCCCATGCCGTTTCCACGCCGTCTGCTGACGAGCGACGAGGAGCTGGTGCTCGACCTGCGGCCGCA
This sequence comes from Actinomycetota bacterium, assembly GCA_030774015.1. NCBI lineage: Bacteria > Bacillati > Actinomycetota > Actinomycetota bacterium. Next base: position 3,984 of record JALYLZ010000065.1, read on the forward strand.
CTGGATCGCGCTCGTCGGGCCGGTCGCCGCGACGATCGTGCTGGCCGCCGCGGTGATCCTCGGCGTCACCCACATCCACGGACACAGCGGAACCAAGAACGTCCTGCGATGGGTGGTGGCTGGCGTCGGCGTGGTGCTCTTCATCGCCTACCCGGTGCGCCGGTTCATCCAGTGGGTGACGTCGCATTTCGTGGTGACGAACGAGCGGCTCATCCACCGCCAGGGACTGATCGCGAAGAACTCCATGGAGATCCCGCTCGACCGGATCAACGACGTGCGGTTCCACCAGAACGTGTTCGAGCGAATGATCGGGGCGGGCGACCTGGTGATCGAGTCCGCCGGCACCCGCGGGCAGGAGGTCTTCTCCAACGTCCGCCATCCCGAGAACGTCCAGAAGGTGGTGTACGAGCGATCCGAGGGCTACACGATGAAGATGCAAGGGTCCACCCCGGCTCCGGCCGCGCCGGCTCCGGCCACCCCGGCTCCGGCCGCGCCGGCTCCCGCGGCACCGGCCCCGCCCTCGGTCACCGAGGAGCTCCAGCGCCTGGCGGACCTGAAGGACCGCGGCACCATCACCGAGGAGGAGTTCCAGGCCCAGAAGTCCCGCCTGCTCGGCGGGGGGTAATGCCTCCTCCCGAAACGGGGCGCTAGCGGTGCCGGCGCCCGGCCGATACGTGACCCTGGAGGTCGAGGCCAGGGACGGCACCCCGATCCTGATCCGGCCGATCCTGCCCGAGGACGCCGATCGACTGCGGTCAGGTTTCCAGGAACTGTCCGAGGAATCGCGGTACCGGCGGTTCATGGCGCCCATGTCGGAGATCGGCGACGAGCAGGTCCGCTACCTCACCCAGATCGACTACTACGACCACATGGCCTGGGTGGCCCTGGATCCGACCAGGCCCGACCAGCCCGGGCTGGGGGTGGCCCGGTACGTGCGCATCGCCGACGAGCCCACGGTGGCCGAGGCCGCGGTCACCGTGCTGGACTCGCATCACGGCCGGGGGATCGGGACCATCCTGCTCGCCATGCTGGCCCTGTCCGCCCGCGAGAACGGCATCACCACGTTCCGTGGGTTCGTGCTGGAGGAGAACGCCGCGGTCCTGGAGACCCTGCGGCAGATGGGCGGGATCGTTGAGCAGTTCGAGGGCTCCGTGATGAAGGTGGACGTCCCCATCCCGGAGGACCCCGACGACCTGCCCGACACTCCCGCCGGCCGGACGTTCCGGGCCGTGGCCAAGCGGCTGATCCCGCCGGGCTCCATCCTGTACCGCCACCTCCGCTGACGGACCGACCTTTCCTCGTCTTGCCTGGTTTTCGGCGGCCCCATCCCGGGTATCTGCCGTGCGACAACCAGTGCGAGTTGTCACGTCGAAACGGGGTTGAGGGAAGGGATGAGGAAGCGGTCTGTTCTGCTCGCCGGCGTGATCACCCTGGGGGTGGTGCTCGCCCTCCCCGTCGGTCTGACCTTCGCGGCGTCCAACGACGTCCCGGCGCCGCTTCCCAGCCTGACCCTTCCCAGCCTGCCCATCCCGGGACAGTCCACGGACCCACCCTCGGGGTCGCAGAGCGCACCGCCGCCGAGCATCGCGCCGTCCGGAGGCGGTATCCCGACGTGCCTGCCGTCCCTGCCGGTGCCGCTGCCTTCTGGCTTCCCGACGTGCTTCCCGAGCGGCGGCGTCCCGACATGTCTGCCGTCGCTGCCGGTCGCCATCCCGTCGGGCGTCCCCACCTGCTTCCCGAGCGGCATCCCGACGTGCCTGCCGTCCCTGCCCATCCCGCTGCCGTCGGGGTTCCCGATCCCGACGTGCCTGCCCGGGGGGACGGGTGAATCGGCGGCAGCAGCCGCCCCGGCGGCGTCGCCGACCCCGAGTCCCAGCGACACCGGAATCCCGCCCGCCGCTCCGGCGTCCCCAGCACCGGGGAATCCTTCCTTCACCGGATAGGGGGTCGGTGGTGAGCCGCGCCCCGTTCAGGCTGCTTGCGGCCGGAGCCATCGCCGCGATCGTGGGTCTGGTCGGCGTGGGCTGCGGGCCGATCGGCTCGTCGCAGGCGCCCGAGCTGCCGGTGTCGGGGACCCTGCCCGCGCTGCTCCAGCCCCCCACGAGCTCGGCGCTTCCCAAGGGCCCCATCCCGAACACGGCCGACCTCCAGGGATGCTTCCCCCAGACCATCATCGGGACCGCAGCCGTGCCGAGGGTGGTGGTGAGGTCGGCCCCTTCGCCCAAAGCGCCGGCGGTGGACTCGTTCGCCCAGACCAATCCGCAGGGGTCTCCCCAGACGTTCGACCTGCTCCAGGAGACCGTGGATCGCCACGGCGACAAGTGGGTCGAGGCGCTCCTGCCGGTACGCCCGAACGGGACCACGGGGTGGATCCAGGAATCCGACCTCGCCCTGTCGTGGACGCCGTTCTCCCTGGACGTGGATACGCACACGTTCACGATCACCGTGTTCCGGAGCTGCCAACCCGCGGCCCAGTTCCCCGTGGGGATCGGGACCGGTGACACCCCGACGCCCATCGGGCGGTTCTACCTAGGGTCGCTGATCAAGCCGCTCGACCCGACCGGCCCGTACGGCGACTTCGCGTACGGGTTGTCCGCCTACTCGGACGTGATCACGGACTGGCGGTGGGGCGGGCTGATCGGGCTGCACGGGACGGACGACGCCAACTCGATCGGCCACGACGTGAGCCACGGCTGCATCCGGATGCGGAACGCCGACATCTCATTGCTGGCCCGTGTGCTGCCGCTGGGGACACCCATCATCATTCACTAGCTCTGAATTGGGGAGGGGCTGCCCCTCCCCAACCCCCACCCCGGCGGGTGCTGCGGGAAGCGGGCGTGCTGCCCGGGCCGGGCTGGGCTATAACTCCCCACATGCAGGTGAAGGGCATCGACCACATCTATTACTGGACCACGGACATGGATCGGGCCGTGGCGTTCTACCGCGACGTGCTGGAGCTCCCCTTGGTCCGCCGGGAGGGGGAGAACTGGGCGGAGTTCGACGCCGGGGCGGTTCGTCTGGCCCTCCACGGGGTCGTCGAGGGGCGCCAGGTCGCGCCTGGCGGGGCCACGGCGGTGTTCCAGGTGGACGACCTGGACCGGGCTCGCCGGGCCCTCGAGGAGCGGGGGGTCCGGTTCCACGAGCACGTGGGCGAGGTCGCCGGCTTCGCCCGGTTCGCCTCCTTCTTCGACCCCGACGGGAACACCGTCCAGATCATCGAGTACGTGGGGCGGTAACGCCGGTCCGCACCCCGGCCGGGCCGAGGTAAGTGCAACCAGCGCCCCCGTCCCCACCGGGTTCGGTGTCGGTGGGCCCCCGTATGCTTGGGCCGATGGACGAACGGATGTGTTCGAACTGCGGGGCTCCGCTTCCGGCTGATGCCCGTTTCTGCCCTCGGTGCGGGACGCCGGTGCAGGGCACGGCCGGTGCCGGGTTCCCGGACGCGGTGGCGGGGCCCATCGCCGACGTGGCCGAGCGCAAGGTGGTGACGATCCTGTTCGCGGACCTGGCCCATTCCACCGAGCTGGCGGCCCGACTGGACGCAGAGCGGTTCCGCGAGGTCATGGCGGCCTTCTATGCCATGGTCCAGGCGGAGCTGGAGTCGCTCCGGGGCACGGCTGAGAAGTTCGCCGGCGACTCGGTGATGGCCGTGTTCGGGCTTCCCCACGCGCACGAGGACGACGCGCTTCGGGCCGTGCGGGCGGGCTTGATCATCCGGGACCGGATCGCCCGGCTGGGGGAGGACCTGGGGCTTCCCGTGCCGCTGGCGGTGCACCTCGGCATCAACTCCGGTCCCGTCGCGGTCGGCACGCTGCCCTCGCGCGGGCCGGGACAGTCCCTGGTCTCGGGCGTGCCGGTGAACCTGGCGGCCCGCCTCCAGCAGGTCGCGGAGCCGGGCGAGGTCCTGGTGGGCGAGACCACGCTCGAGCTGACCCGCCACGCCGTGCGGTTCGGGCCGGCCCGCATGGTGGCCGCCCGCGGGTTCGGGACGGACGTGGAGGCCTGGCCAGTGGAGGGGCTGTCGGCCCGGTCCACGAGGCGGACGATCCCGCTGGTGGGCCGGAGCCGCGAGATCGCCCTGCTTCGGGACACCCTGGAGCGGGTGATCGACACGTCCCGGGCCCACCTGGTCACGCTGCTCGGGGAGGTCGGGATCGGGAAGTCTCGCCTGGTCCAGGAGCTCGCCGCCCGGGTTCCCGACGGCACGAGGGTGCTGGTGGGCAGGGCGGGAGAATTCGAGGAGGACGTCACGTTCGCCCCGATCGCGGAGATGGTTCGCGAGGAGCTGGCTCTGGGCCCGGACGCGCCGGCCGCAGCCCTTCGGGAGCGGCTTCGCGAGGTGGTCGACGGGTGTTGCCAGCCCACCGAGAGCGAGCGCGTGGCGGCCACGCTCGGCCTGGTCCTGGGGCTCGGCCCGGAGGTGCCCGAAGACGACGGGCGGCGAGAGGAGGGCCAGGGGCCGCGGCGGTTCCGAGTCGCGGACGTGCGGGCCGGGTTCGCCGCGTTCGCCGACGGGCTGTCGCGGCTGGGCCCGCTCGTGCTGGTGTTCGAGGACATCCAGCTGGCCCGGCCGGAGCTGCTGGACCTGGTGGAAGGACTCCTCTCCGCGGTCCGGCGCCGGCCGGTGCTGGTGATGGCGGTGGCCCGGGACTGGCTCCTGGAGCAGCGGCCGGAGTGGGGACGGGGGCATCCCGACGCGCTCACCCTGCGTCTGGAGCCGCTGTCCTTCGACGAGGCCCGCGCGCTGGCCCAGGTGGCGGGGGAGTCGATCGACGAGCCGACCGCCGGCCGCATCGCCTCCCACGCCGGGGGCAACCCGTTCTTCATCGTGGAGACCACGGGGATGCTCCTCCAGCGCCACGCCGAGCACGACCGGGGTGTCGCCCACAGCCACCTGTTGCCGCCCACGGTGCAGGCCGTCGTCGCGGCGCGCCTGGACCACCTCCCCGAGCCGGCCCGCGACCTGGCCAGGAAGGCGTCGGTGTTCCCGGCGTTCCGTAGGGCGGAGCTCGCCCTCATCGCGGAGGCGCCACTCGAGCGGCTGGAGGCCCTGGAGGAAGCGGAGCTGCTGGTCCGGGACCGCGACGGGGAGGTATGGCGGTTCCGGCACGGCGTCCTCCGCGAGGTGGCCTACGAGAGCCTGACCAAGCGGGAACGCCAGCGGTTGCACCTCCAGGTGGCGGAGGGGCTCGCGGAGTCGGGCGGGCGAGGGCGGTACCGGCAGTCCATCGCGTACCACCTGGAGCAGGCGGCCCGGGCCGGCCTGGACCTCGACCCCACCGACCGAACTCTGGCCGACCGCGCCGTCGAGGCCCTCTCGCGAGCCGGGGACGTGGACCGGTGGCGCATCGAGTCCCGCAGCGCCATCGACCTGTACGAGCGAGCCCTGTCCCTGGCCGGGGCGGAGGAGGGCTGGGGCCCGCGGGAGTCCAGGATCCTGTCCAGCATCGGCGAGGCGCAGTACTGGCTGGGCGACTTCGACCACGCGGCCACGACGCTGTCGCGGGCCCTCCGCCACGGCGGCGACGACGCCTGGACGCTGGCGCACGGGTCTCGGTTCCTGGCCGACATCGAGCTGAACGTGCGGGGCGACCAGGAGGAGGCCGACCGGCTGTTCCAGCGGGCCCTGGAGGCGTCCCGGCAGCTGGAGAACCCCATGGCCGAGGCGCGAACCCTGCTCATGGCGGGGTGGGTTCCCTACTGGCGGAACGACTTCGAGGGGGCTCGGGACGCGTTCCAGCGGGCCCTCGACATCACCCGCGCCAACGAGGAGCGGGATCTGTGGGCCGAGGCCCGCGCCCTCACGTCATTGACGTCGGTGGTCTCCGTGACCGGGGACGAGCAGGACTGCCTGAGGATGGCGGAGGAGGCGCTCGCGCTGGGTCGCGAGATGCGCGACCAGTTCACGGTGGCCGTCGCCCAGCAGACCATGGGGAACTCCCTCCGCCGGATGATGCGGCTGGACGAGGCCCTGGCGTGCTTCGAGGACGCCGTCCGGATCTTCCGGGACCTCGACGCCCGGTGGGAGGTGGCCAGCGCCCTGGGGGACCGGGGAAACGCGTTCCGGCTGCTGGGCCGGCTCGGCGAGGCCGAGGCGGACCTGCGGGAGACCCTACGTATCTCCGAGCAGATCGGCAGCCTGGTGCCGTTCAACCTGATCCGCTTGGTTCGGGTCCTGCTGGCGCGGGGGCAGCCCGGGGAAGCGGAGCGGCTGCTCCGGGAGGTCTCGTCGATGGCCACCTACGACGAGTGGGGGAGCCGGATCAACTACCTGGAGTCGGAGTCGCTGGTGGCGTTCGCCATGGGAGACCTCGACACGGCCCGGGCCAAGGCGCTCCAGGCGCTGGAGGAAACGCGGGGGTCGGAGGCCGTCAACGAGTTCGCGTCCCGCGTCGCCTGGACCGGGCGGCTGTTCGGCGCGGACACGGTCGGAGGCCAGGAGGCGCTGGACGAGGCCATCGAGCGGCTGAAGGCCGCGCACTGGGACCAGTACGTCCTGGAGCCCGACCTCATCCTGGCCGAGGCGGAACGGGTGGCCGCCGCCCGGCAGGCCGAAACCGAGCAGGCTGAGGCGGCCGAGGCGCGCTGAGCCGGCTCGGGCCCGCTACTGGATCTCTGAGCCCGCGTGGAACAGGTTCCAGTGGGTCTCGCCCATGCAACGGTTCGACACGAAGGTGAGCCCGGCGTCCTCCGCGACCTGCTGCGCCTCGTCGGAGTGGATGCCCTCCTGGAGCCACAGCACCTTGGCTCCGATCGCCACGGCCTGCCGGGCGATGTCCGGAGTCTCCTCGGCCGGGCGGAACACGTCCACGGCGTCGACGGGCTCCCCGATCTCGGCCAGGGACGTGCGGACCTGCTGGCCCAGGATCTCGCCGCCCTTCGGGTTCACCGGGATGATCCGGAAGCCCTGCGACTTCAGGTATCGGGGGATGGCGAACGACGCCTTCGAGGGATCGCTGGACGCGCCGACCACCGCGATGGTCTTGACCCGTCCGTAGATGTCCCGGTAGTCCTGATCCGAACGCTCCTGGCTCACGATGGTCCCTCCTGGGTTCGCGCGATGGCTGTTGGCGAGCGGGTCACTTCAGCAGGTCGGACAGTAGCGACGCAAGCTGGGCCCGGTGCTCGCGTCCCCGGAAGTCGAGCAGCGGGTCCCCGGGCAGGGTGTGCTCACCGACCTGGCTGCCCCGGCGAAGGTAGATCGCCGGGTGGATGTCGCCGGTGTCGTCGGTCTCCACGGCCAGGGCCACCGCGTCGGGGCCCGCGGCGTCCACGAAGTGGGCCAGGGGCTGGATGCCGTCGTCGACGACGCCTCGCGCCGGGTCGAGGGACAGCACGCGAGCGAGATACGAACGCTGGTTCCACAGCTCCGGCCCGGTGGTCGCTTCCTCCAGCAGGAAGTCGACGACGTCGGGCGCGGGGACGGTCCGGCGCGGCGCCTCGACCCCGAAGTGGGTCGAGGCGATGTGCCCGGCCAGGACCCGGGCGTTGTACCGGAACCCGTGCACGGCCGCCGAGTTGCTGGGGATCCCGTACTTCTTGAGCCCGATGGCGCCCTGGGTGATCGACCCGGCGAAGTAGATCCCGGGAACAGACGGGCTCTCCCAGAACGGAGTCTGCGCCGGGAGGCGGCCCCCCTGGTAGAAGGTGGCGACGCCAAGGCCCGGGAGGTCCAGCAGGGGCGTCTTGAAGCCGGTGCACGCGATCACCTCGTCCACGTCGAGGACCAGGTCACCCGGTCGCGTGGTCCCGGCGGCGTGCACCCGGTAGCCGTCGGCGGTTCGCTCGACGCGTTCGATGGCGGCGTCCAGCACGAACGTCCCTCCGCCCAGCACGTGGTCCTCGTAGGGTTGCATGTACCGGGCCCGGGCCGCCGCGGTGGAGTGGGTGAACACCGAGATCATGGCCGGCCGGGGCGACCCCAGGATGACCTGGCGGGCCCATGGCAGCAGCCCGTCGGCGATCTCGAACCCGGAGTTCCGCTTGCCCACGACGAACACCCGCCGCCCGGCGTACTCGCGGGCCGGGTGCATCTCCACGTAGTGGGGAACCTCGTCCATCCCCGGGATGGTCGGCTTCCAGGCCTCGGTCATCCCCACCGCGAACACCGCCACCCGGCAGGCGTACTCGCCGTCGGTGGTCTGGAGCACGAATCCGCCGCCGTCCGTGTCTTCCCGGCGGGTCTCCTCCCACCGGCAGCCGTAGCGCACGGCCACGCCGGCCTTGGAGGCGAACGCGGCCAGGCCCTGTTCCATCTCGGGCCGCGACGGGAAGTACGAGGTCCCGTCCATGAGCTCCGCCAGCGGGACTCGGTGGGCGGGATCGTCGGCCAGAAGGGTGTTCCAGTCGTACCACTCGTAGGCTCGGGTGTCGCGCGCCACCGGCGCGTACGGCTTGGTCCAGGTGATGAGGCGCTGGAACAGCGGGAACCGCCGGAACATGCCGCCGGGCTCGGGGTCCTCGGAGATGACCGCGTGCTCCACCCCGAGCCGCTTCAGGGAGTAGCCGACCTGGAGGGCCCCGGGGCCGCTGCCCACGACGACGACGGGATACCGGCCGGGAGGAAACGGCCGGGCTTCGTCTAGCTCCGCCACAGGTTGGCGCTCCGAAGCCGCCGGGCCTGGGACTGGAGCATGCGGTAGACGACGTGGGGGTGGCCAAGGAGGAACGGCTCCACGTCGGGTGCCGCCAGGATCACACACCGCACCGGGCCGGTGGCCACGACGTCGGCCACGGGTGGCTCCCCGAGCAGCACCGACACCTCGCCGAAGTACTCGCCGCGTCCCAGCCGGGCGCGTTCCTCGCCATCGATACGTACCGACACCTCGCCGTCGAGGATCAGGTACAGGCCGGTTCCCCCGAATCCCTGGCGCAGCACACGCTGGCCCTCGCTGAACCACTCCTCGTCGAAGGTGTGCACGACCTCCTCGAGCTGCGGCCGCGACAGGTCGGCGAACAGGGCCAGCCCGGCCAGGGTGTCCACGATGTCGTTGGCGCCTTCCATGGCGAGATTCTGGCGGAGTTAGGCCGGTCGCGTGAAGGGCCGGAGCCGTGGCTCGACGGAGCCCGTCACCCCTGGAGCCTGGTCCGCTCGGCCGCCACCGCCTCGCCGAACCTGGCGGCCAGGGCGGAATCGGCGGCGAGTTTCTCGACCCATGCCGTGGAGATCTGGCTCCAGTCCGCCCCGGTCATGCCGAACTCGGCGTACATGGTCTCGAAGCGCACACCCGTCTGGACCATCGCCGACATCCGCGCGTACTCCTCGAACGTCGCCGTCCTGGCCGGCCCGAGCGAGGCCAGGGCGGCCTGGTACAGCGGCATGAACGCGGTCGCCACCGCGCCGGCGGTGGCGGGATCCGACATCCGGGCCGTCCACCCCTCCTTCGCCGCCTCCCACGCCTCGCGCCGTGCCCGTGCTCGGCGGCGATCGCCGCCTGGGCGTCAGTGTCCGTCCCCGTGTCCTTCATGAGCGCGCAGAGCTCGGCATAGGCGTCGAGCGAGATCCTGGCGATCGGTTCCAGGGGTTGCACCATGGGCGAGATTCTGGCCGAGTTACGCTGGTCGCGTGAAGGGCGAATCGCCGGTCGGAGCGGCCACATGGAGGCCGTTGACGGAGCCCGGCCTGGACCATTGCGGGCTCCTGGAGGGACCGGACGGGTTCGTGCTCGAAGGGTTCTCGGTCCGGAGCGCTCCCGTGCCGATGGTCGCGGTGTACGAAGTTCGCGCCGACGCCGTCTGGGCCACCGTGGCCGTGGATGTCCAGGTCCTGCGCCCGGAACCGGCAAGGGGCCTGGAGCTCCGGGCCGACGGCCGGGGCCATTGGTGGCGGAACGGAGAAGAGGCTCCGGAGCTCGAGGGCTGCATCGACGTGGACCTCGGCTGCACGCCGGCCACGAACACCCTTCCCATCCGTCGCCTCGACATCCCGGTTGGCGGCGAGGCCGAGATCCTGGCCGCGTGGGTGCGCTTCCCCGAGCTGGAGGTCCGGCGGTTCGCCCAGCGCTATCGGCGCCTCGCGCCGGATCGGTACGAGTACGCGAGCGACACGTTCCGGGCCGAACTGGACGTCGACGAGGCTGGCCTGGTGATCGACTACACCGGCGCGTGGATGCGCGAGCGTCCTGGTCCGGGCCATGGCCACGGCGTGGGCGAGCCAGCTGAGGTGTAGGAACTACCCGGTGCCGACGGCGAAGAGTTGCCACTCGTCCGGGAGGCCCTTGAGGAGGTGCGTGCCCCGGTCCTCGAACCGGAGGCCCGAGCCGGCGACGAGGTCCTTCACCGTGCTCGACACCAGCACTTCGCCCGGTCCGGCCTGCGCCGCCACGCGCGCACCGGTGTGAACGGCGATACCTCTGACCTTTCCGTCCACGAGCTCGCATTCGCCCGTATGCACGCCTGCCCGGATGTCGACGCCGATCGCGCGGAGCGAGTCCACGATCGCGGATGCGCAACGGACTGCGCGGGCCGGGCCCTCGAAGGTCGCGAGGAAGCCATCGCCCGCGGTGTCGATCTCTGTTCCCCGATACCTGGCCAGGAGTCCCCGGATCCTGGCGTGATGCGCTTCCAGCAGCTCCTTCCACTTCCGGTCGCCGAGCGCGGCCGCCTTCGCGGTGGATCCGACGATGTCCGTGAACAGGACCGTCGCCAGGACCCGGCCGAACTCGGCCTCCTCCTCCCCCACGCGCTCGAGGAACGCGTCGACCTCTGCGAGCACCAGGTCGCGATCTCCGGCCCACGGAAGGTGGTCGTCCCCGGGGAGCTCCACGAACCTGGCGCCGGCGATGCGGTCGGCCAGGTACCTGCCCTCCTCGATCGGGTTGACCATGTCTCCCTTCGCGTGCAGGACCAGCGCGGGGATCTGGATGGCCGGCAGGACGGACCGGATGTCGAGGTCCTTGAACATCTCCTGGAGCGATCGGAACGCCGAAGCCGTGGTGCCCCGGCGCATGTCTTCGGCGAACCACCGTCGCAGGCCGTCGTCCCCGGCCAGGCTGGGGACCACGACGTCGAACGCCTGCTCCGGGTAGGACGTCTCCCAGGTCTCTTCGACCCGGCGCGCTTCCTCGCGCCACTGCTCGTCCGTCAAGCCCCAGGGGTAGTCCGGTGCCCACGCGCCCCTGGCCAGCGAGCCGTACAGGATGAGCCCGATGGCGCGCTGCGGGTAGGTGGCCGCGAACAGGGCGCAGGTGGAGCCTCCCTCCATCACACCGAACAGGACAGCGCGCTCGGACCCGACGACGTCCAGCACTGCGGTGACGTCGCTCATCCGCGACTCCAGGGTGGGAACGGCGTCTTGGGAGACGGGATCCGAGAGCCCGGTGCCTCGAAGGATCATGATCAGGCGAGACCGCGTCGAGAGTCGGCGCAGGAGGTCGGCGTAGGGCGGGCACTCCCAGGCATGCTCGAGGTGGGATGCCATCTCCGGCACGTACACGAGATCGCCGGGCCCTGTGCCGAGCACCTGATACGCGATCCGCGTTCCGTCGACGGTAGTCGCGTACCGGGTCTCGGGGATCACGCCGCCAGTCTCCGGCTGGCGGGTTGCGCGGCGCAACCGGAATCGGGTCCGCCGTTGGCTCGGAGGCCCATCGTGCCGCGGTGCGCGACCGGGGCGACACCTGAGGTACCGTTGCCGGAACCATGGACTTCGACTTGACGGAAGAGCAGGAGGACTTTCGCAAGGCGGTCCGGGAGTTCGCCGAGGAGGTCGTGGCGCCGCGGGCCGCCGAGATGGACGAGCGGGGCGAGCTCCCCATGGACATCGTGAAGCAGATGGGCGAGCTGGGGCTGTTCGGCCTGCCGTTCCCCGAGGAGTACGGCGGCCAGGGGGCGGACTTCACCTCGCTCTGCGTCGCCATCGAGGAGCTGGCCCGGATCGACTCCTCCATCGCCATCACGCTGGAGGCGGCGGTCGGCTTGGGAGCAACGCCCGTCTACGAGTTCGGAACCGAGGAGCAAAAGCAGCGCTGGCTGGTCCCGATGTGCCGCGGTGAGATCCTCGGCGCGTTCGGGCTGACCGAGCCGGGCGGGGGCTCGGACGCGGGTGCCACCAGGACCAGCGCGAAGCTCGAGGACGGCCAGTGGGTGATCAACGGCTCCAAGGCGTTCATCACGAACGCGGGCACGCCCATCAGCGGCCTGGTCACCATCACCGCGGTGACCGGGAAGGAGCCCGGCGGCCACAAGGAGATCTCCGCGATCATCGTGCCCACCGACACGCCGGGGTTCGAGGCCGGGCGCAGCTACCGCAAGATCGGCTGGCACGCCAGCGACACCCGCGAGCTCTCCTTCAACGACTGCCGGGTCCCCGAAGAGAACCTGCTGGGAGAGCGGGGCAAGGGCTTTGCCCAGTTCCTGCGGACGCTCGACGACGGGCGCATCGCCATCGCGGCCCTGTCGGTGGGGCTGGCCCAGGGATGCCTGGACGAGAGCGTGAAGTACGCGAACGAGCGCCACGCGTTCGGGAAGCCCATCGGGGCCTTCCAGGCCCTCCAGTTCAAGATCGTGGACATGCGGGTCGCAGTGGAGACGGCCCGGCTGGCGGTGTACCGGGCGGCCTGGCTGAAGGACCGGGGCCGGCCGTACAAGGCCGAGGCGTCGCTGGCCAAGCTCTACGCCAGCGAGATCGCCGTGACGTGCGCGCGCGAGGCCGTCCAGGTCCACGGCGGGTACGGGTTCATGGAGGAGTTCCCCGTGGCGCGCTTCTACCGGGACTCCAAGGTGCTCGAGATCGGTGAGGGGACCAGCGAGATCCAGCGGCTCATCCTGGCTCGCGACCTCGGGCTCCCCGGAACGGAGCTGTGACCGAGGCCCGACTCCGCGTGGTCCGCCCCGCCGACCGGACCCCGGACATCGCCAGCGGCGCCATGGTCCGGGAGGCCGCCGTCTCGGAGATGTTGGTCGGAGCCCGAAAGCTGTGGGTGGGGTCCGTGGAGCTGCCGGCCGGCGCGGTGTCCGCCCCCCACCATCACGGCGAGGCCGAGAGCGTGATCTACGTGGTGTCGGGCCACGCCCGGTTCCTGGTGGGCGAGCGCTACGACGAGGCCCACGACGCCGACCCCGGGGACTTCGTGTGGGTTCCGCCATACGTCCCCCATGTCGAGGCCAACCGGAGCGACAGCGAGCCGGTCCGCACGATCGTATGCCGCTCCACCCAGGAAACCCTGGTGTTCAACCTCCCAGAGGCCGCTTCACCGTAGAAGGCGCGGTCAAGGCGGCCCCCGCGGGCTCCGATACCTTCAGCGACCGGCCGGCTCGGAGGTTCCGATGCCGGCTTGGCCACTGCGCGCATGACGAGCTCTCAGATATTCGCTGGTTCTGACGCGCGGCCCCGGACGGGGTCGCGGGGTGCTGTGTTCCTCGATCGGGACGGCGTGGTGGTGGAGAACCGGGCGGAATACGTCCGGTCGTGGGACGAGGTGCGGTTCCTGCCGGGGGCGTTCGAGGCCCTGCGGGAGCTGGCGACGGCTCGATGGACCACCGTGCTGGTGACGAACCAGTCGGCCGTGGGGCGGGGGGTGATGTCCCTTCGGCGGGCCTGGGAGACCAACGACCGGATCGTCGAGGCCATTCGGGCGGAGGGCGGGCTGGTGGAGGCCACCTACATGTGCCCGCACCGCCCCGACGAGTGCTGTCCCTGCCGCAAGCCGGCCCCCGGGATGCTTCTGCAGGCCGCCTCCGAGCTCGACCTCGACCTGTGGGCCTCGTTCCTGGTGGGGGATTCCCTCACGGACGCGGGAGCGGCCCGGGTGGCGGGGGTCCGGCCCGTGCTCGTGCTGACCGGCCGGGGCCACCAGGAGGAGGCCCGGATGATCGAGGCCGAACGGGCCTCGGTTCCCGTGGTCCCCGACCTCGCGGCCGCCGTCGAGCACATCCTCGTCACGACGGGTGTGCGCAGATGAAGGTGCTTGTCACCGGCGGCGCGGGCTTCATCGGAAGCGTGGTCGGCGAGGCCCTCGTCGAGCAGGGCCACGAGGTGGTCGCGCTCGACAACCTGTCCCACGGACACCGGGAGGCAGTGCACCCCGAGGCCCGGTTCGTGGAATGCGACCTGCTGGAGCAGGCGCGGACCGACCAGGTCCTGGCCCGGGAACGGCCGGACGCCGTGGTCCACATGGCGGCGGAGGCCCTGGTCGACGTCTCCATCACCGACCCCGGCCGGTTCTTCCGAGCCAACGTCGTCGGCGGGGTCCACCTGCTCGATGCCGTGGTCCGCCACGGTGTGGAGCGCCTGGTGTTCTCCTCGACGGCGGCGGTGTATGGGGAGCCCGATCGCGTGCCCATCCCCGAGGACGCGCCGCATCGCCCGGTGAACTCCTACGGCGAGTCCAAGCTTTCGTTCGAGCGCATGCTGAGGTGGTACCGGCGAGCCCACGGCCTCCGCCACGTGTCGCTTCGGTACTTCAACGCCTGTGGTGCGACGGAACGCTTCGGCGAGCACCATGAGCCGGAGACGCACCTCATCCCGATCCTGCTGGGAGTGGCGCTCGGCTTCCGGGACCGCGCCATCCTGTTCGGATCGGATTACGACACGCCGGACGGCTCGTGCATCCGTGACTACGTCCACGTGGCCGACCTGGCCGGGGCCCACGTCCTGGCGCTCGAGCACATCGACGAGCTGGAGGCCCGGACCTACAACCTCGGGAACGGCAGCGGCTCCAGCAACCTCGAGGTGGTGGCGGCGATCCGGGAGGTCACCGGCCACGACGTCCCCGTCGACGTCGGCCCCCGGCGCCCCGGCGACCCCGCCCGGCTGGTGGCCGATCCATCCCGGATCCGGTCGGAGCTCGGATGGGTCCCCGACCGGCCCGTCCTCGCCGACATGGTGAAGTCCGCGTGGGCCTGGCGCCTCGAGCACCCAGGGGGATACGAGGCGTGATCATCACCCGGACCCCGCTTCGGATCAGCTTCCTGGGCGGCGGGAGCGACCTCCCGAGCTTCTACCGCGAGGAGCCCGGGGCGGTGATCAGCGCCGCCATCAACAAGTACATCTACATCACGGTCAACCGGAAGTTCGACCGTCGCATCCGGGCCAGCTATTCCGTGACCGAGATGGTCGACCGGCCGGAGGACCTCTCCCACGAGCTGATCCGGGGGGCGCTCCAGCAGGTCGGGATCGACGGCGGCGTCGAGATCACGTCGATCTCCGACGTGCCCTCCCGCGGCACCGGCCTGGGATCGTCCAGCTCCTACACGGTCGGCTTGCTGAACGCGCTGTGGGCGCACGCGGGACGGCTGGCCGGTTCGGAGCGTCTGGCCGGCGAGGCCTGCCACATCGAGATCGACGTGTGCGGCAAGCCCATCGGCAAGCAGGACCAGTACATCGCGGCGTACGGCGGGCTCCAGTACATCCAGTTCAACGGCGACGACTCGGTGTTCGTCGACCCCATCCTTCCGGAGCCGGAGCTCCGGCGGCTGCTGGAGTCCCGGCTGCTGCTGCTGTACACGGGCCTGACCCGATCGGCCGGCGGGATCCTCCAGGAGCAGAGCACCAACCTCAGGGAGAACGGGGAAGCCCGCGCGGCCGTGCGGGCCATGGTCAAGCTGGCCGAGGAGCTTCGGGGCGCGCTGTCCGACGGCGATCTCGACTCCTTCGGCGAGCTGCTGGACGCGGGGTGGCAGGAGAAGCGCAAGGTCGCCTCCGGCGTCACCAGCCCCGCCATCGACGACTGGTACGCGAGGGCCCGCGCGTCGGGGGCGTTGGGGGGCAAGCTCCTCGGGGCGGGCGGCGGCGGGTTCCTCCTGCTGTACGCCCCGCTCGAGCGGCACCAGGAGATCCAGGCGGCCCTGCCGGAACTTCGCGCCGTGCCGTTCAGGTTCGAGCCTCAGGGGTCGAAGATCATCTACGTCGAGGAGCAACAGGACTGAACGACGAGGAGCGGCAGGACTGAACGCCCACAGCAGAGACACCACCCGCCCGGAAGCCGAGTTCGCCCGGTCGTACCTGGCCGGGTTCGGCGAGTGCCTGAGCGACCTCTCGCTGAACCAGGTGGCCGACGTGATCGCGTGCCTCCAGCACGCCTACGAGGACGGCTCCCAGGTGTTCGTGATGGGGAACGGCGGCAGCGCCGCCACCGCCTCGCACATGGCCGTGGACCTCGGGAAGACGGTGCTGCCGATCCAGTCCAACGGCACGCGGCGGTTCCGGGTGACCTCGCTCACCGACAACGTCCCGTGGATCACTGCGGTGGCGAACGACCTCGGATACGAACAGGTGTTCGCGGAGCAACTCCGCAACCACGTGGCCCCCGGCGACGTCGTCATCGCCATCACCGGCAGCGGGAACTCGCCGAACGTCGTGGAGGGCGTGCGGGTGGCGAGCGACCACGGCGCCACCACCGTGGCGCTGCTCGGCTTCGACGGCGGCGTGGTGAAGGACATGGTCGACCTCCACGTGCTGGTGCGAAGCGACCACTACGGGTTCATCGAGGACGTCCACGCCATGCTGTCGCACCTCGTCACGGCGTTCTTCAAGACCCGCATCGGCCTGTCCCTGCTGGACCAGCCGCTCACCACGAGCTGACCGACGGCCGCCTGGCCCGGACCGGGGTCCGGGTGCTTGCACCGGCCCCTCCAGGGGAGCACCCTCGGGCCAGCTTGACTTCCTCTCGCAGAGTCGATAGGTAAGGGCGTTTGCTTGGCATGAGAACGGGCTCGATTCGTTCCACGCCGCATTCCTGGGGGCGCCTGCGCCGGGCGGGGGGTGTGGCTCTCGCCGTGGTCCTGCTGGCCGCGCTGACCTCGAACGGCGCCCAGGCCAGCACCAAGTCCGATCTCGAGCACGCGAAAGCGCGGCTGGGGGAGCTCGAGAAGCAGATCACGGCGGAACGGGCCCAGCTCGAGGACCAGCACCAGCTGCTCCAGTCCCTCCAAGGATCGCTGAACGAGCTGGCCGGGCGGATCGACGCCGCCCAGACCAGGTACGACCAGACCCAGAACGAGATCATGACCATGCGCCAGGAGCTGGCGCAGGCCCAGCGCCGGTACCAGCGCCTTCGGTCCTGGCTGGACGACCGGGCCCGCTACGCCTACGAGAACGGCCCGGCCGGCGACATCGAGTTCATCCTGGGGTCGAGCTCGCTGACCGACCTGTCCGATCGCGTGGAGTTCATCGGACGGCTGTCCCAGAACGACGCCGACCTGGCCAACCAGGTCCAGAACCGTTCGAACGACCTCCAGGCCAAGCGGGGGAAGCTGGAGGGGCTGCTGGCGGACCAGGCCTCCAGCCTGGACGAGCTGGGCGCGGCGCAGTCGGCCCTGGACGGGAAGTTCGCGGAGCAGAAGAGCCTGTACGACAAGCAGGCGGCCCTGGTGGCCGACCTCAACCAGAAGGCCGCCGAGGTCGACGACCTCGTCGCCAAGCTCAAGCACAAGCTGGCCGCGGAGGAGCTGGCGGCCGCGCAGGCCGCGGCCGCGGGGGGCGGGCTGCCGCTGCCCAACGGGCAGGGTCCGTTCCAGTACTGCCCGGTGCAGGGATCGCACGCCTACGCCGACAGCTTCGGCGAGCCTCGCTACACCGGCGGGTACCACCCCCACGCCGGCGTGGACATTTTCGCGCCGGAGGGCACGCCCATCGTGGCGCCGTTCGACGGCGTGGCCGAGCAGGACCCCAACGGCCTGGGCGGCAACGCCGTCATCGTCCGGGGGAGCCAGGGTTGGGTGTACAACGCCCACCTCAGCAGCTACGGGAACACCGGGAGCGTCTCCGCGGGGGAGATCGTCGGCTACGTGGGCAACAGCGGCGACGCGGCGGGAGGGGCGACGCACGACCACTTCGAGTGGCATCCCAACGTGATCCCGTCGAATCCGTACCGGTCCCAGTTCGGCTACACCGTGATCGGGACCGCGATCGACCCGTATCCGTACCTGAACCTGGTCTGCTGAGGAAGCCTGCATCTGCCGGCGGACGCGCCGGCCGGTGCCCGGCGGTGCGGCGTTCCGCGTACCCTACGCGTGGGTACCTCCCCCTTCCGGAGAGCGCGCATGGCACCTGACCGGGAACCCGATCGCCCCTGGATCTTCCGGACCTACGCCGGCTACGGCAACCCGCGCGTGACCAACGAGCGGTACCGGCGCAACCTGGCCAAGGGCCAGACCGGGCTGTCCATGGCGTTCGACCTCCCCACCCAGACCGGGTACGACTCGGACCACCTCATGGCCCGCGGCGAGGTGGGCCGGGTGGGCGTCCCGATCTGCCACCTCGGCGACATGCTCACCGTGTTCGACGGCATTCCCCTGGAGGACATGAACACGTCGATGACCATCAACGCCACGGCCGTGTGGCTGTACGCGCTGTACATGGCGGTGGCCGACCAGCACGGCGTCTCGCGCGAGCGCCTGGCCGGGACCACCCAGAACGACGTCCTGAAGGAGTTTCTGGCCCGGGGGACCTACGCCTTTCCTCCCGAGCCGTCGATGCGCCTGACCACGGATCTGATCGCGTGGGCGTTGCGAAACACGCCCCGGTGGAACCCGATCAACGTGTGCTCGTACCACCTCCAGGAGACCGGGGCCGGCCCCGTGCTGGAGGTCGCGTACACGCTGGCCAACGCCATCGCGGTCCTGGACCACGCCCGGGCCTCGGGGCAGGTGACCGGCGACGAGGTGCCGTCGCTGGTCGGACGGATCTCGTTCTTCTGCAACGCCGGCATCCGGTTCGTTGAGGAGATGTGCAAGATGCGCGCGTTCTCCCGGCTGTGGGACCGGGTCACCGCCGAGCGCTACGGCGTCCGCGACGAGAAGTTCCGGCGGTTCCGCTACGGAGTCCAGGTGAACTCGCTCGGGCTCACGGCGCTCCAGCCGGAGAACAACATGCACCGCATCGTGCTGGAGATGCTCGCGGTGACGCTGTCGAGGGACGCGCGAGCCAGGGCCGTCCAGCTTCCGGCATGGAACGAGGCCCTCGGGCTGCCGCGGGCGTGGGACCAGCAGTGGTCGCTGCGAGCCCAGCAGATCCTGGCCTACGAGAGCGACCTCCTGGAGCACGGCGACCTGTTCGAGGGCTCGATGGTGGTGGAGGAACGCACCGACGAGATCGCCACCGGCGCGTGGGAGGAGCTCGGCCGGGTGCTGGACCAGGGTGGGTCGGTGGAGGCGCTCGGCTACATGAAGGAGCAGCTGGTCGCGGCGAACGCCGCCCGGCTGCGTGAGATCGAGTCGGGCCGGCGGGCCTGGGTCGGCGTCAACCGGTACACGGAGACGGAGCCCTCGCCGCTGGTGGAGGGGATGGGGGAGGGGTTCTCGTTCGAGAAGGCGGACCCGGCCGACGAGGCCGAGCAGCTCGAATCGCTGGGTGCTTGGCGTACCAAGCGCGACGATGCAAAGACCAAGCAGGCGCTTGGTGCACTTAGCAGGGCTGCCGAGCGGGGGGACAACCTGGTGCCCGTGTCGATCGAGGCGGCCCGCGCCGGCGTCACCACAGGGGAGTGGTCCGCCGCGCTCCGGGAGGTGTTCGGGGAGTACCGCGCCCCCACCGGGGTCACCGGGCGGATGCTCGGCGGGGGAGAGGCGGAGGAGCTGGAGGACGTTCGCCGTCGGGTGCGGCGCGCGGCAGAGCGCCTCGGCGTGCAGCGCCTGCGGATGCTGGTGGGGAAGCCCGGCCTGGACGGCCACTCCAACGCGGCGGAGCAGGTCGCGGTGCGGGCGCGCGATGCCGGGATGGAGGTCGTGTACCAGGGCATCCGCCTGACCCCGGAGGAGATCGCCCGGGCCGCGGTCGACGAGGACGTCCACGTGGTGGGGCTCTCTATCCTGTCGGGAGCGCACAACCTGTTGGTGCCGGAGGTGCTGGAGCGGTTGCGCGAGCAGGGGGTCGACCCGGCTCGGGTGCCCGTGGTGGTGGGGGGCGTGATCCCCGACGACGACGCGGAGAAGCTGCGCTCCCAGGGCGTGGCCCGCGTGTTCACGCCGCGGGAGCACGACCTCACCGCGATGGTCGGCCAGATCGCCGATCTGGTGGGCGACTCGGGACCGCATTCGGAGCGCTCGGAGTCCTCGGAGCGCCCGGAGCGCCCGGAGCGGTCGGAGCCCTGAATGCGGTCATACCCGCGCACATCCTGCTAGCCTCCCCGCCGGCATGAGCACCGACCGGGCCTTCTGGCGCACCGCCATCTCCAGCGTCCGTCCCAACGAGATCCGGGTTCGCGGCTACGACCTCATCGAGCTGATCGGTTCCCGACCCTTCGGCGACGTGGTGTACCTCCTCCTGTCCACCGATCTCCCCAAGGGAAACGAGGGCCGGATGATCGACGCGCTCCTGGTGGCGGCGTGCGAGCACTCGGTCCTGGCTCCGTCGGTGAACGCCGCGCGGTTCGTGGCGTCGGCGGGGGTCCCGCTCCAGGCCGCGGTGGCCGCGGGAACGATGGGACTGGGCGACTATCACGGTGGGGCGGTGGAGTCCGGCGCCGACATGCTGCTCGAGGCGGAGCAGACGCAAAAGCCGCCGATGGAAGCGGCCATGCACGTAGCGTGGAACTACAAGGAGAACGGCCAGCGCCTTCCCGGGTACGGACACGTGGTGCACGATCCCGATCCCCGCGGCCGCAAGCTCCTCAAGGTGGCGCAGGAGCTCGGCTTCGCCAACCGCTACATCGAGCTGGCCAAGGCCTTCGAGACCGTGTCCAAGGAGGTGTTCGGCCGGAACCTGGCCATGAACGTCGACGGGGCCATGGCGGCCATCCTGCTGGAGCTGGGGCTCGACCCCGGCCTCGGCAAGGCCCTGTACGTGATCGGCCGCGCCCCCGGTCTGGTCGCCCACGTGTTCGAGGAACAGACCCGCGAGCGGCCGTACCGCGACATCGGTTGGAGGAACGTCCGCTACGAGGGGCCGGACCCCCGCAAGCTCCGCTGAACCCGGTGCCGGACGAGGGAATCCACCGGGCGGCCCGGGTCGGGTTCCAGGCCGCGGCCGACGAGTACGAGCGAGGCCGGCCGGACTACCCGCAGGAAGCCGTGCAAGCGCTCGCGGAGCACCTCCGCATCGTCCCTGGCAGCGTGGTGCTTGATCTGGCCGCGGGGACGGGCAAGCTCACCCGGCAGCTGGTCCCACTGGGAGCGCGGCTGGTCGCCGTCGAGCCGGTGGAGGCCATGCGGCAGACGCTCGCCTGCAACCTTCCCGGCGTGCTGGCCCTGGCCGGGAGGGCGGAGGCCATCCCGCTGGCCACCGGGTCCGTGCACGCGGCCGTCGTGGCGCAGGCTTTTCACTGGTTCGACCTGGACGCCGCGATCGGCGAGCTCCACCGGGTGCTCCAGGCGGAAGGCCGCCTGGGCCTGGTATGGAACGTCCGAGACGAGTCGGTTCCGCTGATGTCCGAGTTCAGCCACGTCATCGAGGCGCATCGCGGGAGCACCCCCAGGCACGAGACCGGCGGCTGGCGCGACGCGTTCGAACGCTCCGAGCTGTTCACGCCGCTCGAGAAGCTGACGGTTCCCCACGAGCAACGGCTTTCGCCGGACGGCGTGGTCGACCGGGCGCTCTCCATCAGCTTCATCGCCGCGCTGCCGGAGGAGGAACGTGCCCGCGTGGCCGGGGAGGTCCGGGCCCTGCTGGAGCGAGACCCCGCCACGCGCGGGAAGCAGCGGATCGCGGTGCCGTACCGGACCGACGTGTACTGGTGCGAACGCCGCTAGCGCGCCTACCGGCGGTCCATCGACAGGAACGCCGAGACCCGCTGCACCACCACCGGGATGTCCCGGATCAGCGCGTGTGGGTCCGGGAAGATCAACAGCTCCGAGTTGGGCAGGGCCGCGGCGAGCTCCCGGGCCACCTGGGCCTCGTGGAGCGGGTCGCCTTCCTGGCCGATCACCAGGGCCGGGGTCATCACCCGCGCCAGCTGCTCGGCGTGGCCCACCGGCGGATCGTCCATGCACTCCCGGATGGCGTGGGGGATGGACACCGGGTTCAGCCCGAGCAGCGTGGCCCGGCGAATCTCCCGGGACGTGGGGAACTCGCCGAAGGCACCGCGGGCGCCCTCCCGGGCCAGCACGGCCTCCGCGGCCTCCTCGACGGTCCGGGTCTCCAGGAGGTCGGCCAGCTCCAGCAGGTCGAACCGCACCTGCGACGAGTCCTCCACCCGGGCCGGCAGCAGGAATACCAGTTGCTCGAACCGGTCGGGCCGCCGGGTCAGCAGCCGCAGGATGGCGCCCGCGCCGAGCGACCACCCGCCGGCGCAGGTCGCCCCGAACGCGTCGGCGACGGCTTCCACGTCCGCCGCGAAGTGGTTCATGGAGTAGGAACCGGGGCCCGGGCCCTCGCTCTCCCCGTGTCCGCGGAAGTCGAACAGCACCTTGGTCCCGGGCAGGAACGGCGTGAACACCATGAGGTCGCGACGGCTGCCGGTGAGTCCGTGCCCGAGCACGGTGACCGGCTCGCCCTCCCCGAGCACCTCCACGGCGAGCTTCGCCCCGTCTGACTCGATCGTGGGCATGGCGGAGAAGGATACCCAAGCGATCCGGGCCGGAGCCAGGCGGCGTGCACTACGCTTGCCCGCGGATCGCCCGCCAGGGGCGGGCGTGGGAGTCGTTCGAGCCGGCGTTGGAGGGACCATGCAGCCAGGGGACGTCCACAAGGTCGGGATCATCGGGGCCGGCATCATGGGCTCCGGCATCACGGAGGTGGTGTCCCGCACCGGCGTGGATACGGTGTTCGTGGAGACCGACGACGAGCGCGTGGCCCGGGGCCGCGCCGCCATCGAGCGGTCCATGGGCCGGGCGGTGGAACGGGGCAAGCTGGGCGCCGAAGAGCGCGACGAGACGCTCGACCGGATCGCCGGGACCACCGACCTCGACGAGGTCTCCGACGCCGACCTGGTGATCGAGGCCGCCACGGAGGACATGGAGACCAAGCTCGGCCTGTTCCGGCGGCTCGACGAGCTGACCCGGCCCGACGTCGTGCTGGCCTCCAACACCTCGTCGCTTCCGATCATCGACCTGGCCATGGTGACCAAACGCCCCGAGCGGGTCGTCGGGATGCACTTCTTCAACCCGCCGCCGATCATGCGGCTGCTGGAGCTGGTGCCCTCGATCCGCACGGCCCCGGACACCATGGAGTTCGCCCGTGCCTTCGGCGAGCACCTCGGCAAGGTCACGGTGGTGTCGAAGGACCGGGCGGGGTTCATCGTGAACTTCCTGCTCCAGCCCTACCTGAACAGCGCCATCGAGATGCTGGACGAGGGGTTCGCCACCCGCGACGACATCGACAACGCCGTGAAGCTGGGCCTGGGCCACCCCATGGGGCCGTTCGAGCTGCTCGACCTCATCGGTCTGGACACCGCCGACTACATCTCGAACGTGCTGTTCGACGAGTTCAAGGACCCGCTGTACGCGTCGCCGACCCTGCTGAAGCGGATGATCTCCGCGGGGTACCTGGGCCGGAAGTCGGGCAAGGGCTTCTACGAGCACGAGGGCTGAGGCGCCGTGCCGAGGGCCATCGACCTGCACGTCCACCTGCCCACCGAGGAGTGGCTGGGGAACGCCATCGGGCCGCACCTGGAGGCCACGGAGGCCTACTTCCGGGCCCGGGTCCAGCGCAAGAGCGTGGACGAGGTGGCGCAGGAATACCGGGAACGCGACATCCTGGGGGTGGTCCTGGACTGGGACGACGAGTCGGTGACCGGCCGGGCGTGGCTGGGGAACGAGTGGCTGGCCGGGCTGGCCGAGCGGTACCCCGGCGCGCTGATGGGGTTCGGGAGCGTCGATCCCCACAGCCCCCATGCGGTCGACGAGATGCACCGGGCCGCCGACCTCGGGCTGAAGGGGCTGAAGTTCCACCCCACCATGCAGCGGTTCGACCCGGGCGACGAGCGCTTCTACCAGCTGTGGCACCACGCGCAGGAGCTCGGGCTGATCTGCCTGTTCCACACCGGAACCTGCGGGATCGCCGCGGGGACGCCCGGCGCGGGGGGAACCAGGATCCGGTTCTCCCACCCGGGATTCCTGGACTCCGTGGGAGCGGATTTCCCGGGGTTGATGCTCATCGCAGCGCACTTCGGGTGGCCCTGGTTCACGGAGTGCCTGGCCATCGCCCTGCACAAGTCGAACGTGTTCATCGAGCTGTCGGGGTGGGCCCCGAAGTACCTGCCGCCGGAGGTGGTTCGGGAGATGGGCAAGCGCCTCAACGCCCAGACCATGTTCGGGAGCGACTACCCGTTCATCTCACTGGACCGGTGGTTCGCCGAGTTCGAGGAGCTGCCCTTGCCCGCCGACGCGCGCCGGCCCATCCTGGCCGGGAACGCCGAGCGGCTGCTGGGCCTCAGCGACGGCGGCGGGTGAGCCCCGACAGGTAGCCGGCCATCTTGGCCCCGTCGGTCAGGGCCATGACGGCCGGAACGAACGCGATGGCGGCCGCCCGCTGCGTGGGGTCCTCCAGCAGCCGGGCCGCGCGCATCACCGGCCGGGCCGCGTACGCCGCCCCCGCCACTGCGGCCAGCCCCAGCAGGCTCCGGCGCCTCGACGCCACCGCCACGACCAGCCCTGCGTACACGGCGAACCGGATGGCGTGGCGCCGGGGATGCATGCCGGCGACGGCGTCTCCCCGCGCGTAGCGGGCGTACTGGCGGGCGTGCTCGGCCAGGGTGGGCCGGGGCCTCCACAGGGCCACGGCGTCCGGCGCCAGACGCATGTCCACGCCGAGCTCCCGCCACCGCAGGTCCAGGTACATGTCCTCGCCGATGTCCAGCCACTCGGGGTAGCCGCCGGCGGCCTCGAACGCCGCTCGCCGGAACGCGACGGAACGGGAGGAGGGCATGAACCGGTCCTCCCGGAGCTCGCTCGGCTCGGGGACGGCCACCGCGGCCAGGCAGGCATCCAGGAACCCGTGCACGTTGGGCCGGTACGAACCCATCGAAACGTCCGCGCCCCGCTCGATGGGCTCCATGAGGCGCTCCAGCCAATCGGGCTCCAGCACGCAGTCCCCGTCGGAGACCGCGATCACGTCATGGGCGGCCGCCCGGACCCCGAGGTTGCGCCCGCGGGCGATGTTCGCCCCGGTCTCCTCGATCAGCGTGATGCCTGAGGCGGCCCGCAGGACCTCGACGGTGCCGTCCCCGGAGCCGCCGTCCACGACGATCACCTCGTCGGGTGCACGGCTCTGTGCCGCCACAGAATGGAGGAACTCCCCGATCTCGGTTCCGGCGTCGTGGACCGTGGAGACGAGGGACACTTTCGTCCGCTCCGGGAACTCCACGCGTTTCCTCGGCGTCACCGCCCCAGCGCCTTCTCGTAGACCTGGAGGGTCAGCCGGGCCGTCTCGTCCCAGGAGAACCGCTCCGCCCGGGCCCGCCCCCGGTCGGACAGCCGCTGCATGCGGGCCGGATCGGTCAGCAGCACCTCGATGGCCGAGGCGATCTCCCGAACGGAGGCCGGGTTCACCCCGACGGCGGCGTCCCCCGCCACCTCGGGGAGCGACGACGTGTTCGAGCAGATGGTGGGGACGCCCCGGGCCATGGCCTCCAGGACGGGGAGGCCGAACCCCTCGTACAGCGCGGGATAGACGAACGCTGCCGCGGACCGGTACAGCGCGTCCAGCTCGAGCGGGGCGAGCGGCCCCGTCAGCACGACGTCCCCGGGGCCGTACAGGGCGATCTCTCGCAGCAGGGTCTGGTGCCGCCATCCCAGGGGGCCGGCCAGGACCAGCGCGTGGGGGAGACCGGAGGCGGCGGCCCGGCGGTACGCCCGGATCAGCCGGACCAGGTTCTTCCGGGGCTCCAGCGTGCCCACGAACAGCAGGAAGGGACGGGGGACCTTCAGGCGGGCGATGGTCTCCTCGGGGTCGCCGGCCTCCTGGGGGACGGCTGCGGCCTCCGGGATCACGTGCACCCGGGCGGGGTCCACCTTGGTCCGCGACAGCAGGTCCTCGGCGGTGTTCCGGGACACTGCGATGATCGCGTCGGCCCGCTTGACCGCGGCTCGCAGGCCGATCCGGAACACGTACCGCCACACCGGGGGGAAGACGTGGGGCACCACCAGGAACGCCAGGTCGTGCACGGTCACCACGAGCTTCTGTCGCTCCGCCGCCGGCGGCACCGCCACCGAGCTGGGGGCATGGACGAGGTCCAGCGAGGCCAGGGCGGACGGCAGCCCCGGCCGGCCGGTCAGGTTCCACCGGGGATACAGGCCGCGGATGCCGCGGGGGAGCTCCTCGACCCACAGCGATCGCATCCACCGCTCCGGTACCGCTTCCTCGAACCGGGCGTGGAAGAGCTTCACCTCCAGGCCGGGGTCCTGGCGGACCAGCGCGGGGACCAGGTGGCGGATGTACGTCCCGGTGCCGCCGGGAGCCTGGAAGAACAGCGGATCGACGTGGAAGGCGACCGACGTCACCGGGCGGCCTCCACACAGGACACCCCGTCCGGGCCGACGGTGGCGGCGTGCTCGACACCCGGCTCCAGGTCGAGCCGGTCCCCGGCCCGGAGTTCGTCGTCGCCGCTTCGGAGGTGGAACGTGATCGATCCCTCCAGGCAGAACAGCGCCTTGTGGTAGTCGTGGGAGTGCCGGCCGTACGTGTCGCCCGGCGGGTTGTCCCAGAACCGGGGCGCGGAGCAGCCTTCCTGCTCGAATGCGGCCACCGCGTCCTCGCGGCCTGCCACCGCCTCGGGGGTCTTCACCGCGTCCTCGCCCATGTCGCCGGCCCCGGGCTCGATGGTCACGCGTCCTGGTATCGCGCCGCGATGCGCTGGGCCTCGGGTAGCTCTTCCTTCGGGACGATGACGTCGAAGGTCTGGCGAAGGAGCGTTCCGTACGCGCTGGCGTAGTTGTCGGGCTCGACCCGCGCGTCGATCCCGTCGGTCCGGAGGCGTCCCGCCATGAGCCACGCCTCCTGCCAGGGCCAGGAGCCCAGGATGGCGAGGTCGCCGACCAGTGGCGGCGGATCGTCCCGCGCGGGTCGGGTCGGAGGTCCCTGCGGCGGAGCCGGTCCGGCCACCAACGGCACGTGGCAGTCCGCGCACTCGGTGAACCCCGGGCGGTATTCCGTGCCGCACCGGGGGCAGTGTCCCCCCACCTCGTTCAGGTCGTCGCTCAATCGCTCGTGTCCCCCCAGTGCCGTCCCGGTCCCGACGATACCGGCTCGGCAACGCGAACGTGACCGTGGCCTCGCTCGTCTCTAGGGTGAACCGACGGGAGGTCGAGCTGAGCGAGGCGCAGATCCGGGAGTTCCTGGCCACCGATTACGCCCGCGTGGTGAACGCCATGGCGCTGGTGTCGGGAAGCTTCCCGGCGGCGGAGGACGCCGTGCAGGAAGCCCTGGGACGGGCGTGGGAGATGACCGAGCGGGGCCGCCACATCGAGTCGCTCACGGCGTGGCTGACGGCGGTGGCCCGGAACCTGCTGCGGGACCGGTTCCGCCGCCTGCTGGTGGAGCGCCGGGCCCGGACGCGCATGCCGGGCGCGTTCCCGACCGAGGGCGCGGAGGCGGTGGAGCGCCGCGCGGACCTGGAGCGGGCCCTGGCCGCGCTGCCCCGCCGGCAACGGGAGGTCGCGGTGTTTCGGTACTACCTGGACCTGGAGGTCGCCGAGGTCGCGGGGGCCCTGGGGATCCCGGAGGGAACGGTGAAGAGCGCCCTGCACCGGGCGCGAGCGTCGCTGGCCCGGGCGCTGCGGGAGCAAGACGAGACGGTCGTGGAGGTCGGCAATGACGCGAGTTGACGAGCGGATCCGCGGTGAGATGCAGGGTCTCGGCCGAGCGGTGGATTCCCGGGGCGTCCTGGAACGGGTGGCCAGGAAGCGGTCCCGGCGGCGGGTGGTCCGCCGGTTCCAGGCCTCCGCTCTGGCCGTGGCGGTCGTCGGGGGGAGCGTGGCCGGCGGAGTCGGGCTGATCCATCTGTTCGGCCACAAGGGCACCGTCACGCCCAGTTCCCAGTTCAGCCCAAAGGTCTCCGGTCTGCCCGACTACCTGTTCAGCCCGAAGGTCTCGGGCCCCGCCCCGACGTCCGCGGGCGGCTCTCCCCAGCCATCCGAGAAGGAGGCCATCTGCGACCACAGCCAGCTGAACGCGGACGTGGATGGAGACGGCGTCCCCGACCAGGTGGACCTCTTCTCGCCGGCTCCCAGCTGCGACTCGCCCGAGGCGGGGCAGCGCTGGGTCCTCCACGTCTCGGGTGGGAAGCTCGGCCCGTCCGGTCCAGGGGTCCGGTTCTATGGAGCCGACCAGGACCTTCCGGACTGCGCGCCGAGCCCGCCTCTCCAGGCCTGCCGGCTGTTCGCCGCCCCGGACCTCAATGGGGACGGCCAGGCCGAGCTCGCGATCGAGATGGTGCAGGACTCCGGCACCGCGTTCCTGTTCCTGTTCGAGCTGGAGGGCCTCGACACCGCGGCCGGGCCGCGCTTTGTCCGGATCGACGTCGCCTCGCCCGGAGATCCTTGGGACCCCGCGTACGGGTTCGACCCGGGCCCGGCCACGTTCCCGCTGGTGGACTCCATGGATCTCCACCGCGATCTGGCCTGCGCCGGCACTGGCGATTCGGAGCTGGTGGTGGCGGGCACGGCGGTCCTCACCGATGCCGGGCAGCAGCTGTACGACGTCCACTTCACGAAGTTCCGGCTGGTGGGGAGCTCGCTCGAGGTGGTGGACACGGTCGACCATCACGGCGCGGGGTGGGGTGAGCTCCTGCCGCTCAGCCAGACCCCACCGAACCTGTGCGGAGCGCCGATCGTGGCCGGAGCCGGCTAGCTGCTAGTCTGAGCTGGACTACCGGGCGTCGCCGCGGCCGGCGAAGGTGGGCACGCCCGGCCGGGCGAACGCCGAACGCGCGGCCATGCGCCATGCGTTGCCGGCCTGCCGCCGGGCCTGGAGCGCGCCGAACCCGGTGGCGTCCAGCCTCCCCGCCAGCGCCCACGGCGAGGGCCCGAAGTCCTTCGGCGCGAAGTACTGCTCGAGCGCCGCGATGATGGCCCGCTCCTCGGCCGGCGCCAGCCCCCCCGGCAGCTCGAACCGCTTCACAGCGGGATGTTCCCGTGCTTGCGAGGGGGAACGGACTCGCGCTTGGTGGCCAGCATCCGCAGCGCCTTGATCAGCACGGCTCTCGTATCGGCCGGCTCGATGACGGCGTCGACGTAGCCGCGCTCGGCGGCGACGTACGGGTTCGCGAAGCGGCGCTCGTAGTCGGCGATGAGCTCCTTGCGCTTGGCGTCCTTGTCCTCGGCCGCCTCGATCTCACGCCGCATCACGATGTTGACCGCGCCCTCCGGCCCCATCACCGCGATCTCCGCCGTCGGCCACGCGTAGCAGACATCTGCCCGCAGGTGCTTGGAGTTCATGACCACGTATGCGCCGCCGTAGGCCTTGCGCGTGATCACGGTCATCTTGGGCACGGTGGCCTCGGAGAACGCGTACAGCAGCTTGGCTCCGTGCCGGATGATCCCGCCGTACTCCTGGCCGGTTCCGGGGAGGAACCCGGGGACGTCCTCGAAGGTCACCAGCGGGATGTTGAACGCGTCGCAGAACCGGATGAACCGGGCGGCTTTCTCGCTGGACTCGATGTCGAGCGTCCCCGCCAGGACCTTGGGCTGGTTGGCCACCACGCCGATGCTGCGGCCGTCCAGCCGGGCGAACCCCACCAGGATGCTCATGGCGTACAGCGGGTGGACCTCGTAGAACTCGCCGCCGTCCACCACCTTCTGGATCACCGCGCGCATGTCGTACGGCTCGCGCGACGAGGCCGGGACCACCTCGTTCAGGGACTCGTCGCGGCGCTCCGGGTCGTCCTCGGCCGCGTACGACGGCGGGTCTTCCAGGTTGTTCGAAGGCAGGAACGACAGCAGGTATCGCACCTGCGCCAGGCAGTCCTCCTCGTCCTCCGCCACGAACTGGCACACGCCGGACCGGGTGGCGTGGGTGAGCGCGCCGCCCAGCTGCTCGAACGTGACGTCCTCTCCGGTCACGGCCTTGATGACGTCGGGCCCGGTGATGAACATGTACGAGGTGTCCCGGACCATGTACACGAAGTCGGTGATGGCGGGGGAGTACACCGCGCCGCCGGCGCAGGGGCCCATGATCACCGAGACCTGCGGGATGACCCCGGACGCCCGGACGTTTCGGTCGAACACGTAGCCGTAGCCGGCCAGCGAGGTGGCGCCCTCCTGGATCCGGGCCCCCCCTGAGTCGTTGATGCCGATGACCGGGGCCCCGGTGGCCGTGGCCAGGTCCATGATCTTGCAGATCTTCTCGGACATGACCTCGCCCAGGGACCCGCCGAACACCGTGAAGTCCTGGGAGAACACGAACACCTTGCGCCCGTCCACCGTTCCCCACCCGGTGACGACGCCGTCGCCGTAGGGCCGGTTCTCCTCCATCCCGAACTCGTGGACGCGGTGGCGGGTCAGCTGGTCGGTCTCCACGAACGAGCCCCGGTCCAGGAGCAGGTCGATGCGCTCGCGCGCGGTGAGCTTCCCGCGGGCGTGCTGCTTCTGGATGGCGTCGGGGCCGCCGCCGGAGAGGGCCTCCTCGCGGCGCCGGTGCAGCTCCTCGATTCGCTCGGCCACCGAGGGCGGCCGGAGCCGTTCTTCCTCCGTCTTCGCCATGACGGGCAAAGTCTAGCGTGCGTCGGTGGGCGCTCTGCGCGGAATCGCGGACGTCCCCATGTTCACACGTCGACCGGGCCGCCGGGTCCTCCAGTACTCGCCGCCCCGGCGCGACAGGAAGCCTTCGTCCACCAGGAAGCGGCGAAGCGACGCGTGGTCGGGGTGGAAGCGCCGCAGCACGGCGTCCACGTCGCGCTCCGGGTAGCGCACGCCGACGTCGAACTCCAGGGCGAGGCGTGACAGCACGGCCAGGCGCTTGGCCCGCTTGGCGGGGATCTCGCGAAGCCTTCCGCCCACGAAGTAGCGCCGGAGGACGGCTTCCTCCTCCTCGCCCACCGCTCCCAGCGCCAGGCCCGGCTCGCGGGGCGGCCCGACCTCCTGCGCCGCCCGGCGAAGCGCTTCGGTGGCCAGGCGGTAGGTCCGGCGGTCGGGCAGCCCGAGGACGATCCCGGCTCCGCTCAGCCGCTTGAGGTGTCGGCGAACCCGGTCCAGCCGCAGGTCGAGGTCGGCGGCCAGCTCGGCCGCGGTCCGGTCCCGCCGGGCCAGCAGGCCCGCCAGGGCCAGGCGCTCCGGATCGGCCAGCGCCCGGAGGATCTCGTCCGGCATGGCGTCCGCCGTCACGTCACCCGCGGAGGCTCACCGCCACACGGCGAGCCCGATGTCGTCGTCCTGCTCCCGAACGGGCACCGCGCCGTCGAGGGCCCGGAAGTACGCCTCGATCAGGAAGACCTTCGTGCCCTCCGTGAGGTGGCCGCCCACCGTCCCCCCGTCGATGCGGGTCGCGGTGACGTGCATGTGCACGAACGGAGCCCCGTCCTTCGTCGACACGTTCCCCAGGGCAGACCCGATCTCCAGGTGCTCCGGGAACCGGATGTCGTGGTAGCGCTTCTCCTCCTGGACGAAGTAGGCCACGGCGAGCTCGCTCACGGCGCCGATGGCCTGGACCGTGCCGGCGTGGATCCCGAGCTTCGCCGCCGCCTCGTTCAGCGACTGGAGCATGTCGGAGCCGCGTTCCAGCCGGACCAGGGCCGCCTTGCCGTCCTCCGACGGGAAGATCTTCACGTCATCGCTCCCTTCGTGGTCGGGGCCGGAGCATGTCACTGCCCCGTTCTATGGTCGCCGGGTGGAACTTACCCCAGTCCAGGAGCGGGCCCTGCGGGAGCTGATCCTGCCGGGCGCGGCCCGGCCGCCTCCCCCGGAGGTCGCGGAGGGCCTGCGAGCTCGGTTGGGGGAGGCCGTCGGCTCGCTGGAGCTTCCGCCAGCCCTGTGGCTGTCGAAGGGGCGCGTGGCCGAGCATGCCGCCTGCCAGGGGCTGTTCGACGCGACCCTGGCGGGCGAGGGGCCGCCGTTCGAGCATTCGGTGGAGTCGGCCGCCGGCACGCTGGCGCACCGGTCCGTCTACCTCGACCTGGCCTCCGAGCGCGTAGCGGACGTCCGCACGGTGGTGGAGCGCGCGGCGATCCGGCTGGGCGACACCGACCGGGAGTTTGCGCCGTACTGGCGGGGCCTGGACGAGCTGGACCGGGCCGAGCACGTCGCGGTGGCGTCGGCCCGCCTGGCCCTGTTCCGGGAGGCGTTCCCGCCGCTGGCCCGGTCGTGGCAACCGGTGGGCGAACAGATGCTCATCGCCCGGGTCGGGGCCGGACTGGTCCTCTCCGGGAGGCCGGACCTCATGCTGGGTCGGGGGGCGAGGCTCCTGCTGGACCTGAAGACGGGCGCCGCCCGGCCGGTGCACGCCGAGGACATGCGCTTCTACGCCCTGCTGGCCGCGCTGGTGTTCCGCCGTGCCCCGTACCGGGTCGCCACCGTGTTCCTGGAATCGATGGAATGGCAGGCCGAGGACGTGACGGAGGAGGTCCTCCGGCACGCGGCGGAGCGGGTGGCGGCCGCGGCCCGAACCGCCTCCGAGCTGCTGTCGGGCAGCCGGGCACCGGAGCTCACTCCCGGGCCTGTCTGCCGGTGGTGCCCCCGGTCCTCGTCGTGTCCGGTCAGCGCGGCGCGACCGCTCCTGGCGACCGCCGGACGGGTCGAGCCCCCGGCGAACGGGACGGTGTCTCCCTGATGTCCACCTGGACGTTCATGACCGACGACCGATGGTCGTGGCGGAGCCCCGCTCGGAGCCCTCCTCTGCCCGGCCCCGCTCAGGGACCTCGGCCCTCGGGAGCCTGAAGGCGAACCGCGATCCGTGTCCCTCCGCGCTGTCGATGTGGAGCTCGCTCCCCTGGAGCTCCAGCATCTCCCGGACCAGGGCCAGCCCCAAGCCCAGCCCCCGGGGCCGGGTGTTGATGTGGCCGCCCCGGAAGAACCGCTCGGTCAGGTGCGGGACCTCGCCGTCAGGGATACCCGGCCCGTCGTCGGCCACGGCCACCACGACCTCTCCGCCGTCCGCACGGGCGGTGAGCCGCACGGTGGTCCCGGCCGGAGTGTGCTTCGCGGCGTTCACCAGCAGGTTGTCCATGACCCGATCCACCAGCACCGGATCTCCCCACGCCAGCAAGCCGTGCTCCACGTCGAGCTCCAAGTGGTGGGCCGCGACCACCCCGTCCAGCCGTTCCACGGCTCCCTCCAGCAGCGAGGGCACGTCGACGATGTCCACCTGCGCCTTCGGCCCTCCCGCCTCCAGCCGGGCGAGGTCCAGGAGCGAGGTGATGATGGCGTCGAGGGACCTGGCGTTGGTGTTGAGCCCGGTGAGCATCTTGGCCATGGTCTCCCGGTCGATGCCCTCCAGGGCCCGTTCCAGGGTCTGCCCGACCCCCCGGATCACGGTCACGGGCGTGCGGAGCTCGTGTGACACGGTGGCCAGGAAGTCGCTCTTCATCCGGTCGAGCTCCTCCAGGCGCTCCACGGTCAGGTGCTCCTCCTGGTACCGGCCGGCGTTCTCCAGGGCCAGACCGCACTGGCCGGCCAGCAGCTCGAAGGCCTCCACCTCCAGGGACTCCACCTTCGTCCTGGCCCGGACGCCACCGACGAGGATCGCCGACAGCGACCCGTCCACCCACACGGGGGTGGCCACGACGGTGTTGAACCCCGCCGTGCGGACCACCGGGATGGACTCGGGTCGGGACGAGTAGTCGTCCACGACGGTGGTCTTCCCCGAGGTCAGGACGGTGCCGGCGATCCCGGCCGAGGACGGATACACCTGGCCCGCGTACCCGGCCGGCAGGCCCCGGGCCTCCATCACGCGGTAGCTCCGGCCGTCCTCGTCCACGGTGCAGAAGCTTGCCCCTTCGAACCCCAGGGCCAGCACGGTGTCCAGGACCGCTTCGACGACCCGCTCCGGGTCCAGGGTCATGTTGCGGCCGGCCGCCGCGACCGCGGACAGCAGCGCGGCCCACCGCTCGGACCGCGACCGAGCCTCGTGGTGCGCCCGCATCTGGCCCATCAGCTCGGCGGCCAGGAAGTGGCTGAGGACCGTGAGGACACCGAGCATGGACAGGCGGAGGAACAGCGCCGCGGGGCTGACGTTCCACCGGGAGAGCGCGAGCGTGGCCAGGTAGCAGGCCACCGTGAACACGAACAGAGAGACCTGGGCCCGGGTGGGGTAGGAGGACCCGAAGAACACCGTGGTCAGGACGTACGTGAGCCACAGCTCCGAACCCCCGCCACCGGTGGCGCCGACGGCCACCGAGACGAGCAGGATGTCCGCGCACGACCACGCGTACAGGAACCAGGTGCCCACGCCCGCCGCGAACAACCGCTCCCATGGCAGCG
The DNA here is from genome assembly GCA_030774015.1 of Actinomycetota bacterium. Classification (NCBI taxonomy): domain Bacteria; kingdom Bacillati; phylum Actinomycetota; species Actinomycetota bacterium. The sequence goes on from JALYLZ010000065.1 coordinate 38,208, forward strand.
CCGCGACCACGAGGCACCCGAGGGCCGCCGCCAGCACGGATACGAACGCCGGGGTGGAGAACGGGGAAGCGTCCCAACGTAGGTTCCAAGGATCGGCGAAAAAAGGGCACTAGGCTCACCTCGACCAATTGAGTGCTCGAGGCACAGGAGGTGAGCCCAGTGCGGGTTTCAGTTTGCGTCACGGTGGACGTCCCCACAACCACGTTCTCCGCCATCGAGGAGGCGTGCG
>JALYLZ010000066.1 GCA_030774015.1 Actinomycetota bacterium
ACCCTTGTGGACGTCGGGCCTCCGAGACCGGCCCTGAGGGAAGCCGTCTCATCTCAGTCCTCAAGGGACAAGCACTGCAAGCTTTCCCTCGGGGCGATCTCGTGGGAGGAGGTTAAGCCATCAGCACCCAGGCCGACGGCATCGTGTCCCTGCTCGAGCAGGGCGACCTGGAGATCCTGGGGCTGCTTCCCCGGGCCTCCAACTACACGTTCCTGGTCCGCGTGCGCGCCGGGTCGGACGAGACCCTGGCCGTGTACAAGCCCCAGGCCGGCGAGATCCCCCTGTGGGACTTCCCGGACGGGACGCTGCACCGGCGGGAGGTCGCGGCGTACGAGGTGGCCCGGGCCCTGGGGTGGCCGGACGTCCCCACCACGGTCCTTCGGGACGGCCCGCATGGGATCGGGTCCGTCCAGCGGTTCGTGGAGTTCGACCCAGCCCAGCACTACTTCACGCTGCGCGAGTCGCGGGCGGACGACTTCCGCCGCGTGGCGGTGTTCGACGTGGTGGTGAACAACGCCGATCGCAAGGCCGGCCACTGCCTGCTGGCCGGCGACGGCCGGATCTACCTGGTGGACCACGGCGTGTGCTTCAGCGAGGAGCCGAAGCTCCGCACGGTGATCTGGGAGTTCGCCGGCGAACCGATTCCCGACGCCCTGTGTGGTGATCTCCGCCGCCTGTCGGGGGACCTGCGGTCGGGAACACTGCGGGAACGGCTGTCCGGGCTGCTCGACGACCAGGAGCTGAAGGCCGTGCGGATCCGGGTGGACCGGCTGGTCTCGACGGGACGGTTTCCCCAGCCCGGGCCCGGCCGCCCGTATCCGTGGCCGCCGGTCTGAGCGGCGCCGGCGCCCGGGAGGCCCCCGCCATCTCACGCCACCGCCTCCGCAGGCGTTCAAGGTAGCGATGGGACTTCCGCCGTTCTCGGCCTTCCTGGAGGAGTACCGCGTCCCGGTGTTCCGGTTCCTGGTGGCCTCGGTGGGGCCGCAGCACGCCGAGGACTGCTTCCAGGAGACGTTCCTCTCGGCGCTGCGGGCCTATCCGAGGCTGCCGGCGGACTCGAACCTGCGGGGATGGATCCTGACCATCGCCACCCGCAAGGCCATCGACCACGGCCGGGGGGCGAGGCGCGGCCCGATCCCCGTGGCCGAGCTCCCGGAGCAGCCGGGTCCGACGGCTCCAGACGGGGACCCGGAGCTGTGGCGGGCGGTGGGGGGCCTGCCCCCGATGCAGCGGGCGGCCGTGGTCCACCGCTACGTCCTGGACCTGCCCTACGCGGAGGTGGCCGCGGCCATCGGATGCTCCGAGGAAGCGGCCCGGGCCAATGCCCGCGAGGGGCGCAAGAAGCTCCGGGCGCTACTGGAAAGCGAGGAACGATGAGGGAACTGGACGAACTTCGAACGGCCGACCTGGACGAGGCGGCGACCCGGGCGGCCCGGGCGTTCGCCGCGCGAGCGGCCGAGGCGGGCCTGGCGGACGTGGCCTACGCGCTGGTGGACTCGCCGTTCGGGCCCCTGCTGGTGGCGACCACGAAGCGGGGCCTGGTGCGGCTGGCCTATCCGCACGAGGACGTGGACGAGGCCCTCGAGGAGCTGGCCCGGGCGGTCTCGCCGCGGGTCCTGGAGGCCCCGGGGCAGGTGGACGAGGTCCGCCGGGAGCTGGACCAGTACTTCGAGGGCGAGCGGCACCGGTTCGAGGTCCCGGTGGACCTCCGGCTGACCCGCGGCTTCACCCAGAAGGTGCTTCGGGTCACCTCGCGGATCCCGTTCGGGTCGCTCCTCACCTACCGGGACGTGGCCACGCGGGCGGGGTCGCCGATAGCGTACCGCGCGGCCGGGAACGCGTTGGGGTCGAACCCCATCCCGATCGTGGTCCCCTGCCACCGCGTGGTGCACGCGGGCGGCGGCCTGGGCGGGTACACCGGCGGGATCGAGCGCAAGCAGTTCCTGCTCCGGCTGGAAGGGGCGCTGCGGTGAGCACGCTCGACCCGGCGGAGGCCAGGCGGAGGTTCACCGAGGGCCGAGTGGCCCGCATGGGCACCGTGGGGGCGGACGGCCGCCCCCACGTGGTCCCGGTCGTGTTCGCGGTGGACGGCGACGCCGTCTTCTCGCTGGTGGACGCCAAGCCGAAGCGTTCGCCCAACCTGAAGCGACTGGCCAACATCGCCGCCAACCCCCGGGTCAGCCTCCTGGTGGACCGCTACGAGGAGGACTGGCGAGCCCTGTGGTGGGTCCGCGTCGACGGCACCGCCTCCGTCGAGGAGGGCCCGGACCGCGACCGGGCCATCGAGCTGCTCGGGGCGAAATACGACCAGTACCGGGAGTGGAACACGCCGTTCGGGCCCGCCGTCGTGGTTCGGGTCGACCGCTGGAGCTCCTGGTCCTTCTCGCCGTGAGGCCTTGCCATCGACCGTGAGGCCTTGCCATCGACCGACGAAACACCGTATACAGACACCGTGGAGCGAACGGCGCATCTGCGCAGGAACGGGAGGAAACGGACGGTCGGGCGGGCCGTGCTGGTACTGGCGCTGGCCCTGCCCCAGCTCGCGCTGGCCTTCGCCCCGGCGGCACGGGCTGACGCCCCGGTCACCGTCCTCAAGCTGACGGTCACCGGGAACGTCAAGGGACTCCCCTACGCGATCAGCATCCAGGTGGAGCGGGGCGCCCTCCATTCGCTCAGCGTGACCCTGACCCGGGGCACCAAGGTCCAGGAGATCCACCGGTTCGAGTTCTCGGCCACCGACGTCGACTTCGGGATCGCGGCGAGCCTGTCCGGAGCCCACCTCGACACGAAGAAGGCCATGGGGCGGTTCGGCCACATAGACGTGCAGGTGAAGGCGGACGGAGCCCCGTCCTCCGGCCCCCTCACGTGCGGCGACGGCACCCAGTTCGGGTCCCACAGCGTCCGCCGGGGAACGGTGACAGGCCCCGTCACGCTGAAGGCGGACACGCACGGTGCGCACTACTTCGGCGTGGTCTCGAACCGCGGCCACAGCCCCAAGCTGACGCCGCGCCTGGACGGGTCGATGAGCAAGCTCGTCGTCACCAAGGACTGCCCGGGATCGCCCGTCTCGCCGTGCCAGCCCGGCCTGACCCTGGCCGCCACCCCGGCCCCGGTCCTGGACGTGGCGCTGGTGCCGAGCTCGGACACCTCCGGCGACACCCTCACCTTCACGTACCTGGAGGACCCGTCCACCAAGCCGGCCACGGTCACCCACAGCGTGCAGATCGCCGTGCCCCCCGGACGGCACCCGTTCTCCGCGGATTTCAAGACCGACGGGACGACCGCCCAGGTCAAGGCCAGCGCCAAGCCCTACGCGACGGGAAGCGGCTCCTTCACCGGGCCCGCGGCGACCGCGGGGACCGTGGGCGCGTGCACCACGAACACGTCCGACGGGCAGTTCCAGGGGAAGGACCTCAAGCTGCACTTCGACTCGGTGACGGCGGGCCACAAGAACCTGGCCTTCACCGCCTCCGTCCCCGCCACGCTGGTCCAGACGCAGATCACGGGGTAGCCGAGCCGGCCCCGTCCTCCTCCGGGAACAGGGCGATCGACGCCGTGAACCCGTGCAGGAAGTTCTTCCCGCCGACCGGCCCCAGCTCGCCGGCGCAGAAGAACCCCGCCACGGGGACGTCGCCCAGCGTCTTGGCCAGCAGCGCGGCGTCGTGGTCGGGCTCGGCGAACAGCCGCGACCCCCGGCCGTTGCACGTGAACAGCAGCGCGCCGGCGGTCCGGCGGCCCCGGAGCCCGGCCAGCTCCCGGTCCAGCGCCTCCCGGAGGTCCTCGTCCGCCGAGTCGGCGTCGCGGACGTGGAACTGGACCGTCTGGCCCACCTCGACCTCGTCGCCCACGGCCATCGCTCCCGACTCCGGCTCCACGCCGATCACGCCGCGGATGAGGAAGTCGCCGCGGTGCAGCTCCGCGCGGTACTCGTCGATCACCTTGCCGATGTGCAGGCCCCGGCTCACCAGCTCCCGGTCGTGCTCCGGCAGGGTGACGGCCAGCTCCTGAAGGCGCTCCAGGGGCGGCCGGCCCCCCAGCTCCACGATCAGGTGGTCCTGCGCCGCGGTGATCGTGAACGGGCTCCCGATGGGCCGGCAGCCCTGCGACACCAGCGGGTGGACCTCCGCCCCGGCCAGCCAGGCCCCCACCGCCCCGGACGAGCGCACGGTGCCGTCCAGGAACAGTCGGCTCTGGCCCGCCGGCAGCCCGCCGCTGGCCATCCCGCCCATGACCAGCGCGCCCGGCGCGTTCTGGTTCAGGTGCTGGAGCAGGCCGTCGGCCGGGAACGTGAAGGGGTCGCACAGCAGGAGGTGCATCCCAGCCGAGCCGGTTCCGTGGTCGAAGTGCCACCCGGAGAAGACCCCGGCCGCCGACGTGCGGACGAACTCCATGGAGAAGGTCTCGACGGGGCCGGCGTCGGCGGCCAGCCACAGCGAGACCGCGGGCTCGCCCTCGATCTCCCGCGACCCGCCCACTACCGACTCGGCGACGCACCCGATCAGCGGCACCGGCCCCAGCTCGTCGCGGACCGCTTCCAGGAGCGCTTCGGCGGTCCCCAGGAAGTGCGGCGAGGCGAACAGGACGGCCAGGGAAGGCGCGGAGCCACCCAACTGCTCCCGGGCCTCCGTCGCCGCCCGGGCGCCCGCCGACCGCGGATCGAGCTCCAGGACGAGCGCCGCGCCGGCTTTCATCTCGGGCCCAGCCTACCCGGGGCGTTCCCGCTCCGAACGCACCGCCCGGGCCACGGACTCCCGAGCTTCCGGCGGCAACAGGGCCGCGACGTCCTCGCCGCGCCGGACCAGCTCGCGGACCATCCGTGAGGACACCCCGGCGATGCCGGGCGGGACGTCGATGAGGCGCACCCGGTCTCGCCACCGCCGGTTCTCCAGACGGTCCATGACGTCGCGGACGGGGACGGCTCCCTCTGTCCTTTCCCGCTCGGCGTGGAGCACCCCGGCCCGCGAGAACAGCCGGTCCAGGGCCGCCTCCCGGTCCTCGTACCAGCGGGGATCGAACAGCTGGAGGACCTTGTCCGACCCCACCACCAGCCACAGCTCGGCGCCGGGGAAGCGCTCGGCGGCCGCCTCGGCCTGGTCGGCCAGCAGCCCGTGCGAGGCCAGGCCGACGAAGCGACGCTCGGCGGGCCGGCAGTAGCGACGGAGCACCTCGAGCCGCTCCGCCACCGGCAGCAGGGGTGGGGCGGCCCCGCCCTCCTTGGGCAGGGTGTCCACGGCGTACACGAGCACCACCGCGTCGACGAGCTCCGCGGCGCGCTCGGCCAGGGCCGCGTGGGCGACCGTGAGCGGATCGAACGACCCCGAGAGCAGCGCCGCGCTGCGGACCGGCCCCGGGTCGGGCGCCACCAGCAGCCTCGGCTGGGCGGACCGGCGAAGCTCCTCGATCTCGTTGTCGAATGCCATGGAACCGCCCGCGTATTCTCGTCGCAGTGGACGACTCGCGGGCACTGGTCGAGGAGCTGGCCGCCGACCGGACGCTCGGTGCCGCCGAGACGGCTCGGGCCGCCGCCGGCCTCCTGGCCGAGCTGCCCCGCGATGAGCTGGCCGACGCCGTGGAGGCCCTGCTGCGCGGCCACCCCAGCATGGCGCCGCTGTGGCGGATGGCCGACGCGATGCTTCGAAGCCGCGGCCATGCCACCGGGACCGCGGCGGAGAAGTTCCTGGCGACCCTGGGCGACGACGGCCGGGCCGCTTCTGCCGCAGCGGCGGTCCTGCCCGACACGGTGCTGACGATCTCCGTGTCCTCCACGGTGGCCGAGGCCATCCGGATCCGTCGGCCGGGGCACGTCCTGTGCATGGCGTCGCACCCCGGCGGCGAGGGCCTGGCCATGGCCGGGAGGGTCAGCGCGTGGACCGAGACCACCGTCGTGGACGACGACGAGGCCATTCGCTCGCTTCCGGCCGAGGTCGAGGCCGTGGTGGTCGGCGCCGACGCCGTCACGCCGGGCGTGCTGATCAACAAGGTCCGAACCCGCGACCTGGCCCAGGCCGCCCGGTCGCGCGGCGTCCCCTGCTACGCGGTCGCCGGCAGCGCCAAGTTCATCTCGGTCGCGCTGCCCGTCGTGCCCCCGTTCGAGGCCACGCCCCTCGAGCTGTTCTCCGGTATCGCCGCCGCCGACGGCATCATCACCCCGGACCAGGCCGCGCGGCGGGCGTCGCGCGTACGGCTTCACCCCGCGCTGGCCATGCTGGCCGAGCGACTGTGAGGGCTCCCGCGGCTACCGGCGGCGGATCGATGGTTCAGGTCGCCAGGGCATTGATGGACAGACCGGGGAGGTCGTAGCCCTCGGCCGTCCGAAATCCCTCCGTGGCCCGCTCCGTGGCCTCCCGGACCGCGGCCCGCTCCTCATCGGAGAAGGACCGCAAGAGGATGGCGACCGCGCCGGCGAACTCCCGAACGAAGCTCCAGTAGTCCTCGAAGTCCGAGAACCGCAGGTGGAACTCCATCTCCTCGATCCGCACGTCGTCGAACCCGGCGCGGAGGAGAAGCTCGCGCAGGTCGCCGGGATCGGCCAGCGAGAACACGCCGCCCGCCGCCTTGGGGTCGATCGGGGGGATGAGCCCGAGACCGACGATCGACATCGCGACGCTCGACGCCCAGGGGTTCTGTGCAGGTCCACCCATGACGGCGAGGGCGAGCCTCCCTCCCGGCCGGAGCACGCGGCGGCTCTCGGCCAGTGCCGCCGCCGGGTCGGGCATCAGCATGTACGCCCATCGACAGAGGATCCCGTCGACGCTGCCGGACGCCAGGTCGATGTGTTCCGCATCGACCACACGGAATTCGGCATTCTCGACCCCCAGCTCCTCGGCCCGTCGCTTCGCCACTTCGACCATACCGGGCGGGAGGTCGGTGGAGATTAGCCGCCCGCTGTCCCCGATCAGTCGCGCGGCTGCGAACCCCGTTTCACCCGTCCCGGCGCCAAGCTCGAGGATGGTTTGGCCAGGCTGCGGGTCGAGTCGGGCGACCATCCAATCCGTTATCCCTTGGGAGAACTCGCGCAGATACTCGCGGCGGCGCTCCCAGCCAGGGGCTATCGCCTCCCATTCGACGAGCGCCGCGCGACGAACTTGGTCGAGTCTGTGATCGTTCGATGATGCTTCGGTGTCCACGACGAACCTCTTCCTGTCGTTTTGACGAGCAACGCTATCGGAGGCGACGGCGGACCGCCCCGCATCACCCGAAGCACGACAGCCCCCAGAGCCCCCTGTGAAGAGCCACCTGATGCTAGACCATTTGCGCTTTACGAAGAGCAACTCGTTTGGACCGCCGGCTCCGGCTCCTGGCCGCGCAAACCGCCAGTACGCCGTTTCAAGACCGTCGCCTTCGTCCGCTCGCCACCCTCCCGCAGAGCGAGTGTAATCATGGACGTGTGCAGTTCGGGGTGAGGCCGCGAGCCCTCCCTGACCCTATGCGTAGCTCGATTCCTGGGTCGAGGAACCAATGGCTGGGCACCGCCGCCCAGGGTCTCCCTCGGTCCCGATCGCCGACCTGCCTGATATCGGGCCGAAGTCGACCGGTCGCTCGCAGATCTCATTCGCCGAGGAATCGGGTTTCAGGGCGCAGCACCTTCAGCCGATAACTCTAGGGATGGCTCGACGCTCGCTCTTGATCCTGATGCTGGTCGCGATCTGCGCGTCGGTACTCGCGTTCGCCGGACCCGCCTCCGCCACAACCGACTACCGGCCGGACGCGTGGATCAAGCTCTGCGGCCTCAGTACGGGCTGCACCATCAATCCACTCCCGCACCCGTGGCGCGGGAACGACGTCTACAACACGACCGCCAGTGGGCAGGCACTCGACATCAGGATGGAAGAGGGGGAGGGCGTTCGCTACTGGATCACGCTCCAGAACGACGGGGCGCTCGGCGACAAGATCGTGGTGCAGGGGTGCAAAGGGAACAACCACTTCGAGGTCAACCGCGTCGTCCTGGGTCTCGTCAAACGACCCGATGCCGGCGCGACCAAGGTCACGAACCGGTTCTTGGAGGGGACGTTGAAGTTCGCCTTTCCCCCCTCGAGTGAGAACAAGAAGGTCGTCTTCACCCTCAACATCATCGCTAAGACGAAAAAGCAGGGCGTTAGCTACCGATGCCCCATCACGATCCACTCGGCCGCCGACCCCTCGATCAAGGACACCGTCTCCGCGACGATGACCACGATCTGATCTCGGGCTGACCCGGGCGGGCATCGCTGGAAGAGACCAACAAGCACTCGAGGGTGTCATGAGCGTACGCTCGTGACACCTTCGTCGTTCCTGGGAACCGGCGAACGCCACCGCGAAGCGCTAGATCGACGCCATAGATGCGGACAAGTCGTCGACGCAGACCTAAAGAGTCTTTCCGAACAGAATCTTGAGGGTCAGGCCGGGTCGTTTTGAGAACACACTTTGGTGAGTGAGTGGGGTGTTCTCAGAAGTCGCTGACCACAGGGAATCGGACCCCTGGAGTGGAGCTCCCACAGGTTAAGAGGGGTACCTCCCACAGCGGGTCAAGAGTGCCTCCACACACCCTCCGCGAGCTGGCGCGCGTACTCCTCGGCGTCGTAGCTCCCCAGCGAGGCGGCGATGAGCCCGTCCTCGTCGATCGTCCACGACTCGAAACCGTCCACCCGAACCGCGTTGCCGGTGCCACCCGGGCCTGTATTCGTGCCCGTGAAGGTCCAGTGATACTCGATCCGATCCCCGTCCACGACGAGATCGCGGAAGAAGACCTGCATGTCGGGGAGGCCTCGTAGAAGCTCGCGGCGACCGTGGTGAGGGCGTCACGGCCCACCGCGGGCGTACCGCCGTTGATCGCGAGGGAGCCGTCCGGCGCATAGTGTGCAGCCACCGAGGCGGGATCCATGCTGCACCAGGCAGCGGTGTAGCGCTCGGCGAAAGCGCGAAGCTGCTCGGGATCTGGGGCCACCGAGCCATCCTCCTGTGGTTGGTCCGCACACCGTATGCCTTCGCAACGCGTCCCACCCGAACCTGATCCTTCGCGGAGCAACATGGGCCGCCGTCGACCGCATGAACCCGTCCGTTCCTTGCTTGGCATCGATGAGCTAGGTTCAGCGCCATGCCAGACCAGCGAGGATCGACGGAGTCACCCGGCTCTCCGAACCTGGCCCGAGCGGCGGCGCGTGAGCCTCAGCGCCGGCAGCTGGCGGCGGTCATGTTCGCTGACATCGTCGGCTACACCGCCTTGATGCAGGAAGACGAGCAGCTCGGCATCGAGACCCG
>JALYLZ010000067.1 GCA_030774015.1 Actinomycetota bacterium
CGCCGGAGCGGGCCCGCCACGGCGCGGTGAGGGTAGCATCCGGCCGCGCCCGCCGTACACCGCCCCCGCTGCTCGAGCGGCCGCCCGGAGAGCACAGCGGTTCGCTCCGGCCGGACCCCGTACCATCGCACCACCGACGTGGCCGACCTCAACCGTTCCCGGGACAAGCAGGCCCTCCGCGAGGTGATGCGGCGGGTCCGGTCGGCCATCCCCCCCGAGCAGCGGGCCGAGATGGCCGGCCGGGTCGAGGAGCACCTGTTCGGCCTTCCGGAAGCCACGGACGCCAGGACGGTCCTGCTGTTCTACTCCTTCGGGACCGAGATCCCCACCGCGGGCATGGTGGAGCGGCTGCTGTCGGGGGGACGCCGGGTGCTCCTCCCCTATCTGACCGACGAAGGAGCCATGGAGGCCGCCGAGCTCGCCCCGGGCCAGTCGCTGGTCCGTTCCGGCTACGGCCCCAAGGAGCCCTCGCACCGGGTGGCGGTGGAGCCCGGCGAGGTGGACGTGGTGGTGACGCCGGGGCTGGCGTTCGACCGGGCCGGTCGCCGGCTGGGGTACGGCGGCGGCCACTACGACCGCTACCTCAGGCGGCTCTCTCCGCGGGCCCTCCGCGTGGGGGTGGGGTTCGCCGTCCAGCTGGTGCGCGAGGTGCCCGCCGAACCCCAGGACGAACGGGTCGACCTCGTGGTCACCGAGCAGGGCGTCGTGGACTGCCGGACAGGCTGAGGCGGACCCGGGAGAGCCGGCTCGCGAGCGCTTTGCTTGCCCCGCTCAAGCCACCGCGCCGTCCATCCGACCGATACGGCTGACAAAGCCCAGCGCCCAACGAATACAAGCTGAAACCATCTCGAATTGCTTGATGGCGCCACGAACTCCTGGGACACTGCGCGCGCTCGCAGGCCCATCCGACGCGAAGCAAGGGGGGACGCCGAATGGGAGCTCATCGCCGGCGCGTGATGCCGGCCGTCATCACGAAGTCGATCCGTCCGCTCGTCGTGCTCGTTGCCGCGTGCACGCTGTTCGCGGGCGCCGAGGTACCTACCTCACAGGCCATGCCGGACGTGGCCTGGGGGGCCGTGCATGGAGCGCTCGCACACGCCTAGCACGCGACGAAGGGCCACGACCGGCGATCCGGACCCAAGGACGCCAAGCAGGGTTCGGCTCACCACGGAGGCGGCTCCTACCATGACGCGAAGGGCGCCCCGTCCGGGAAGGGCGCCCCGTCCGGGAAGGGCAGCTCGTCCAGGAAGGGCAGCTCGCCGGGCAGCGGGGGCGGAGCAAGCCACCGGAAGCCCCTGAATCCGGCCTGGAAGCATCCGATGCCCCCCTCACCCACGTGGAGCCGGTACATGAGCACCGTGGACCGGTCCCACCTGGCCGCGCTGGGCTGCGGGCTGGGCCAGCGGGCCAGGGCGGGCTCCGAGTCGCCCGATGCGGTGGTGGTCCTCGACTTCGGGATGCCCATGCACCACAAGGGCCGCTTCGGGGCCTCGCTGTTCGACGGCGTGTTCCGCAACACGCTGTTCATCGCCAGCGCGGTCGAGTCGTACGCGGCGGGCTTCGTCCGGTGCTCCCGCGGATCGAATGCGCACCTCGAGCTGGCCGCCGGCACGAGCAACTACGGACCCGACGTGAGCTACAAGCACGGGCGGCTGTGGGGCGCCATGGTGAACCGGGCCAACGCGTGGCTCCGGGAGCGCTGGCTGGCCAAGCGCGTGCACGTCGCCGGCGCGAACGACATCGAGCCGGGCTGGGACGGCCCCGGGATCACCCGGGAATGGATCCACAGCTACGCATCGATCGCGAACTCGCCGTACTACTACTACGGCGGCGCGGCGGGGTGTCCGCCCTACGCCCAGTGCATCGGCGGCTGGACCATGGAGGACGTGTGGTACGCGGCGTGGGGTTCCGGCGTGGCCGTGCCGCTCCCGGAGATCTACGCGAACAGCGGGGCGAACGCGGCGCAGTGGTACACGCTGAGCCTGTACTCGTACCAGCACCACGGGAAGCGGATGGACATCGCGGGCGCCATGACCCAGATCCAGTCCTGCCGCGACTCCCACGACAACTGCCGTGGCATGAGCAACCATCCGGCCGCGGGGTGGTCCCAGCTCTGGCTGGCGCTGAACAAGGACTCCAGGACCGCCCAGCCCCTGCGGTTCCTCACGGACATCGCCTGGAGGAACTGAGCCCGGCCGCCGGCGCGAGGCCGTCGAGGGTCGCGCCGCCGGGCGCCCCGCCGGTTCGTTCGCCCGGGGGCGGAAGGGGTCCGTCCGTATAATTGGGGGGCCATGCCGACCTACGAGTACGCCTGCGTCGACTGCGGCACCCATGTCGAGGTGTTCCAGCGGTTCGCCGACGAGTCGCTGACCACGTGCGGTCTCTGCGGGGGCCGGCTCCGCAAGGTGTTCCACCCCGCCGGGATCCTGTTCAAGGGGTCGGGGTTCTACCGGACCGACAACCGCAAGGGCGGCTCCGGCGAGGGCTCGGGGGACTCGAAGAAGTCCGGCGCAGCCGCAGCGTCCTCGTCGGGCTCGTCGTCGTCGGGTTCTTCCTCATCCGGCTCGTCGGGCTCGTCTGACTCTTCGTCGGGCTCCTCGTCCTCCGGCTCGTCATCCTCCGACTCGTCGTCGTCCTCCGGCTCCTCGTCCTCGTCGGGCTCCACCAACGGATCGTCGAAGGGGAAGTCGGCCTGAGCACCGCAGACGTCGGGGTCTTCGGGGGATCCGGCTTCTACTCGTTCCTCACCGACATCGAGACCGTCGAGGTCGACACGCCCTACGGGAAACCGTCGGCCGCCATCACCATCGGTGAGGTGGGGGGGCGCCGGGTGGCGTTCCTGCCGCGCCACGGCGTGAAGCACGAGCTTCCGCCGCACCGCATCCCGTACCGGGCCAACGCGTGGGCCATGAAGGAGCTCGGCGTGTCCCGCGTGCTGGGGCCGAACGCGGTGGGATCGCTCCAGCAACACGTCCTGCCGGGACATTTCGTGATCTGCGACCAGCTCGTGGATCGCACCCGCAGCCGGGCGGACACCTTCTACGACGGCCCGGTGACCACCCACATCTCGTTCGCCGACCCGTACTGCCCGACGGTCCGGGAGGTCGCGATCCGCGAGGCCCGCGGGCTCGAGATCGAGGTGCACGAGCGCGGCACCGCGGTGGTGATCCAGGGACCTCGCTTCTCCACGCGCGCCGAGTCCGCGTGGTTCCAGCGGCAGGGGTGGGAGGTCATCGGGATGACGGCGTACCCGGAGGCACCGCTGGCCCGGGAGCTGGAGCTCTGCTACGCGAACATCTCCCTGGTGACCGACTACGACGTGGGAGTGGGCGACACCGCGCCAGTGACACACGACGAGGTCCTGCGGGTGTTCTCGGAGAACAACGAGAAGCTGCGGAACCTGTTGTTCGCGGTGATCCCGGCGCTGCCCGAGGAGCGCAATTGCCCCTGCGCGACGGCGCTGTCGGGCGCGCGGCTCGAGCCCGAATAGGCCGAACGGCCGGCTCCACCTCCGCACGCAGCCTCTGCACCCGGGCATGCTCGAACCGCTGGGGTGGATAAGATCGGCGACCATGCGTGAGACCGTGCTCGTTTCCATGGAGATCCGATTCACCACCGTCGAGGAGCCGGAGCAGCTCGTCGAACGGGTCCGAGAGGCGCTCCGGACGATCGTGGGGCGCACCGCCCTCGAGGACTTCCGGTGGCGCGCGCTGCCCCTCGAGCCGGGGTCGCCTCGGCAGCAGGGGCCCGACTAGGACTCGCCGCCAGCGGCCCCTTCGGAGAAACCTTCGGACCGGAAAAGAAACACGCCCAGGTGTGATCTGTTTCATAGCGCGCCGTTCGCTCGTCGGGTAGCGTCGGCGTCAACTCCTCCCTCTCCGCCACGCGCGGGCGCTTCGACGCCGCCCGCGCGAGCGTGACCGCGGCGTCGCACGAGGGAGGGTATGCACCATGCGGAAGTGGTCTCCGGGAGCGCGGCTGCTGGCCTCCCTCGCGGTGGTGTTCGCGCTGGCGGCCTTCTGGTCGGTCCACGGGTACGTGACCCGGGTCCAGGCGCTGACGCCCGCGCTGGGTCGCTCGGTCTCGGTGGTGGTGGCGGCACGCGACCTGGCCCGCGGCACTCGCCTCACCGCCGACATGCTGCGCCAGGTCTCCTTCCCCAGCAGGTTCGCCCCTCCCGGAGCGATGGCGCGCCCCGATCAGGCGACCGGGCGCGTGCTGCTGGCGGGGCTGGCGACTGGGGAATCGCTGACCCAGACGCGGCTGGCCCCCAGAAGGGCGGGCCCCGTCGCATCGCTCGTCCCCGAGGGCTTCCGAGCGTTCGCCGTAACCACGCCGCTCCCTCCCGGCTCGGTCCGACCCGGCGACCACGTCGACCTGCTCGCCACCTTCGCCAAGGGGCAGCCTCATACGGAGACGGTCGCGTCCGGGGTCGAGGTGCTCCTGGTGCTGACTCCGGGCTCGTCGTCAGGCGGCCTCCCGGACACCGGAGCGTCGTTCGGGTCGGGCCAGACGCTGATGCTGCTGGTCCGGCCGGATCAGGCGGAGCAGCTCGCGTACGCCCGAGCGTTCGCGGACCTCACCGTGACGGTCTCGGGGACGTGATGCCACCCTCGGCGGGATCGGAACGACCGCGATGATGTCCGTGGTTCCCGAGGCCTGGCCGCGTCCTCACACCCCGGCGACCGTCATCTGCTGGACCAGGACGGGGGCGGTTGCGATGGAGCCGAGGAACTGCAGGTCGGCGCCCGTGGCCACGACCGCCGCGAGCATGTCGAGCAGCGTGCTGGCGATGGTCATCTCGCGGAGCGGCTCACCCAGGGCGCCTCCGGTGATGCGAAGACCCGTCGCTCCTACGGAGAACTGTCCGGACACCGGGTTCGCGCCCGAGTGCACGCCGGTCACGTCCTGGACGTAGACGCCGCCCTCGGCCCGAGCCAACAGCTCGGGAAGCTGGAGCTTGCCCGGCTCCAGGACGAGGTTCGTGGCCGATACGCCCGGGGGTGACCGGTACCCCGCCCGCCCGGCATTCCCCGTCGAGAGCGTCCGGCCACGCCGCGCCGTGTAGGTGTTGTGCAGGAACTGCGCCAGCCGGCCCCGCTGGATCAACGAGGTCCGCCGTGTGGGCACGCCCTCGTCGTCGAACGGCGCCGCCGCGGGCCCGTCCACGAGCCGGCCGTCGTCGACGAGCGTCACGGCCTCGGAGGCCACGATCTCCCCGGCCCGCGAGGCGAACAGGGAACGGCCCTTCTGCACCGCTTCCGCGGACAGCGCGCCGACCAGGACGCCGAGGAAGGCCGCGGCCGCGTGGGGATCCAGGACCACCGGCACGACCGCCGTCGCCGGCTTCCTGGCCCCCAGCAGCCTGGCGGCCCGGTCGACGGCCTCGCCGGCGCAGGCCAGCCAGTCCAGTTCGTCGATGTGGCGGGCCTGGCGGAGGGCGAAGCCCGTCTGGGTCTCCCCGTCGGCCTCGGCCAGGGCGGACACCGCGCACCAGCAATCCGTGCGCGCGTATTCCTGCTCGACGCCGGCCGTGGACACGATCGCCACGCGCGAGACGGCGTCGCCATAGCTGGCCCGCTCGAGGTTTTGGACCCGATGGTCGGTTCGCGTGCTCACGCGGTCCAGGTCCAGGGCCAGCGCGACCTTCCGCTCCGGGGCCAGGGCGGCCTGGTCGGGCCGGAACAGCTGCGGCATGGGCTCGACGCGGCCGGGGTCCGGCAGCGCGTTGCCCTCGTCCGGCGTGGCCAGCGCCGCGTTGTCCCGCGCCCTGGCGACCGCCTCGGCCACCTCGTCCGGGGACGGGTCGGCCGCGTAGGCGTACCCCAGCCTGCCCGCCGAGACGACCCGAACCCCGACCCCCCGAGTCTCGGAGAACGTCAGCGACTCCACCCCGCCGGCCCGCGCCTTCACCTCGGTGCGACGGGTCTCGGAGGCGTAGGCCTCGACCGCGTCGTCTCCCGATGCCGCCCGCACCGCGGCCCGGCACAGATCGAGCAGGTCAGCCACGGGCGCCACCAAGCTCACCCACTACCGGACCACCCTCACGAGCCGGCCACACCGGTTCCTCCCACCGTCATCCGGGCGATCCGAAGGGTCGGGCTCCCGTTTCCGACCGGGACGCCCTGGCCGTCCTTGCCGCAGATTCCCTCCAGGCGCTCGAAGTCGTCGGCCACGACGTCGACCCCGGACAGGATGTCGATCCCGTTTCCCACCAGGTTCGCCCCCCGGACGGGCCGGGTGATCTCCCCACCCTCGATCAGGTATCCCTCGGTGACCCCGAACACGAAGTCGCCCGTGGCCGGATTGACCTGCCCACCTCCCAGCGCCTTCGCGTAGAAGCCCCGGGGGGTGCCCGCGATCACGTCCTCGGCCCTGGACCGGCCGGGAAGGATGGACGAGTTCGTCATGCGAGGGATGGGGAGGTGGGCATACGACTGACGGCGGCCGTTCCCGGAGGACGGGACCCCGTCGCGCTCCGCACGAACTCGGTCGTACAGGTACGCCTGGAGGACGCCACCCTCGAACAGGACCGTCCGCTGGGCCGGCCACCCCTCGTCGTCGAACGAGAACGAGCCCCACGCGTTCGGAACCGTCGCTTCGTCGATGCCGGTCACGAGCGGCGAGGCGAGGATCTGGCCGAGCTTTCCCTGGTAGATCGAGGAGCCCTTCTGGACGAGGTCGGCCTCCAGCCCGTGGCCGCACGCCTCGTGGAACAGGATGCCGCCCCCACCGGGCCCCATCACCACGGCCATCTCCCCGGCCGGGGCGCCGATGCCGTCCAGCATGGCCACGGCCTGCCGGGCCGCTCGCTCGGCGGTCTCCCTGGGCGGGTGCTCGTCCACGAACTCGGCCCCGGCCAGCCCCGCCGGTCCCCAGAACCCCGTCTGGATGGTCCCGTCGCGGGCCGCGATCACCTGGACCACCAGGCGGATCCGGGGCCGCTCCTCCTGCACCCACCGCCCGTCCGACGTGGCGACGAGGACCCGCTGCACGGCGTCGCCGTAGGCCGCGACGACCTGGCGGACGGACGGGTCGAGGCTCCGGGCCGCGTCGTCCGCCTCCCGGAGCCACGCCACCTTGGCCTCGGGCGGGACGGACTCGGCCGGCCGCTCCGCCTCGTGCACGAGGGCGGGCTCGGCTCGGCGGAAGTCCATCACTGCCCCGGGCCCATCCCCGCGGACCGAGGCGGCCGCGGCGGCGGCCACCTCCAGGAGCGATCCCCGGTCCAGCCGGTTCGAGTAGGCGTAGGCAGCCGTCTCGCCGTGGACGACCCGGATGCCGGCGCCACGATCGAGACCGGACGTCAGCTCCTCGACCTTGCCGTCGTCCAGCCGGATCGAGAGCGAGGACCGCTCCTCGACGAACAGCTCCGCGAAGCGTCCTCCGTGGGCGAGCGCCGCCGCCAGGACTTCCTGCACGAGCGCCGGGTCCAGCACACACCCCTCCAGGAGCGGGAGCCGCGATTCTATCGGCCGGAATCGGTGAGAGACGCGGCGGCGACGGACGGGGCGCCCTCATGTTCGGCCCCTCGATCCGGGCGGCGCCTCCACGGACGCCAGGGAACGAGGAACGGCAGGAATGCCGCCAGCACCGCGAGCTGCACCAGCGGGTTCGGCTCCCACTCGTGCCGGCCGACCAGCTGGATGGCGAAGAAGACACCGGCCAGCAGCACGAACCGGCGGGGACCGACGCGCCCGGCATCCATGAGCGTCCGCATCCCGCCAACCGCCAGCGGGATCAGGGCGGGGAACGCGAGGACCAGCAGCCGTTCGGTGTTCAGCGCGAAGAGCAGCTGCACGTACGCCAGCACGACGAACGGCAGCATGCGGAGGGCGAGGCGACGGTAGCGCCGGAGCCCGGTCACCACGAGGATCGGCACGAGCAGCCCGAACGCGGAGATCGACTTCACCAGGGTGGAGGGCCAGTGGTGCAGGCGCGTCGTCACGGCGTGGTGGAGCACCGAGCCGTACGTGTACGACGGGATCGTGTTGTCCTGGATCAGCCGCGGGAGGGACCGCACGTACGCCGGGTCCCCATTCATCTCGGGAATGGCCACGTGCACGCCGACCAGCGCCGCGACGGCGGGCAGGGTCAGCCCCAGGGTCCGCACGGCCAGCCGGCCATCCCACGCTCGTCTGGCGTTCAGCGAGTAGTACAGCGGCGCAACGAAGATCACGCTCTCCTTGGCCAGCACCCCGACGGCGAGGCATGCGGCGAAAGCCAGGTCGTGTCCCCCCAGCACGCACACGACGGCCACGGTCACCAGGAGGAAGGCCAGCGGGTCCGTCAGCCAGAAGTCGAACAGCGTGAACTTGGTCGCGTAGCCGAGCGAGAAGTACATGAGCATGCCGGCCAGGGCCAGCGCGCGCCCGAACCCCAGCCGTTCGAGGAGCACGACGACCAGGAGGCCGGTCAGCCACACGCTCAGGAAGGTCACCACCTGGAAGCCGCCCTGGACGCCGAGCGGCAGGGCCCACACGATCACCGGCCCCAGCACACGCCAGTTGTACGGGGCGATGTGGAACCCGAACGGCCCGTGCTGGGCCATGGAGATGTACATGTGGTGGTCCCACGGGAGCGAGAACAGCGGAGTGCCGGGGACCAGCCGGTCGGTCCGCAGCCACAGCAGGGCCGTGCAGCCGAGCGACAGCAGGGCCACCGTCAGGAGGGGCGCGAGCCCGCGCTCCTCCCGCGCCGGCAAATCGGCGTCCACGCCGCCCAGCATGCCACCGGACGGCTAGCATGTCCTGGCTTGGCCACCTCCACCGAGATCCCGCCCGGACGACGGCGCGTCGCCCCCTCCAGACCCGCCCTGGCCGGACCGCTGCTGCTGGCGGCGGTGGCGGCGGGACTCCTCGTCTTCTACCTCGCCCCGTACGTCATCCGCGGGTACCGCTTCCCCATCGGTGCGGACGCGCCCGTGTACCTGTGGTGGACGCGACTGGCCCGCGCGGAGAGCCTGTCCGCCGTCGGGTTCCGCCCGGGGATCTCGGCCCTCACGCTGGCGGTGGGAGGGACGCTCGGGCTGTCGCCGTCCCAGGCCCTGGGAGGCCTCGGAGCGGCCCTGGCGGCAGCCACGGGCCTGGCCGCCGCGGGCCTGGTGGCCACGTGGAGAGGAACCCCGGCCGGCCGTACGACCATCGCCCTGGCCGGTCTCCTGGGCGGCCTGTACGCGGCGAACCTGGCCAACGGGTACCTCGCGGCGCTGGCCGTGGCCGCGCTGTTCCTGGGGGCGGTGGCGTGCCTGACGGCGCCCGGGCGCCGGAGGACCGTCGCCGCGGCGCTGCTGCTGGCCGCCGCGACCCTGGCCCATCCCGAGTTCTTCCTCCTGGCGGTGGCGGTGCTCGTGCTCACGGGGGCGGCAGGCCTCCTTCCGTTCGGCGGCGGGTCGCCCGAAGCCCGGGCGGAGTCCATGCGGATCGGCGCGGCGCTGGGAGGCGGCCTCCTGGTGGCCGGGGCGGGCTTCGGCGCCCTGCTCGCGGGGGCCGATCCCGTGTCCGCCCTGACATCGAAGGACGCCCTCCTGCGCCGGGCCGGCCTCCGGGACCTCCTGGCGCACGCGTACCGGAGCCGCCTCGCCGGGAACTGGGTCCGGTACCTGCTCCCCGGATACGTCCCTCTGGCGGCGGCAGGCCTGGGCCGGGCCCGGGGGCTGGTGGGCCGGTTGTTCCGGGTGTGGGCTCTCGTCGCCGCTGCCGGGATCGTGGCCGCCTGGGTGACCGGGCTCCTGCCGGGCGAGCGATTCCTCTCGTTCGCCTTCTTCCTTCCGATCCTCGCGGCTCTGGGCCTGGCCCGCCTGTGGGGGGAACGGCCCCACCGGGGCCGCGGTCCCGGCGGTGCGCGATGGCAAAACGCCCTGGGGGGAAGGGTGGGGCCGGTGGCCGCGGCGATCGTGACGGTGGCCCTGGTGGTGGGGTCGGTGTTCGCCTGGCGCCACGCGGCGCAGTTCGTCCGGCCGGCGGAGGTCGAGGCGGCGTCCGAGGCCGCCCGGTTGGCCGCGGCCACGCCGCCCGGCACGGCGCTGGTGTTCGTGGTGGACGACGCCGACCACCCCGGGTTCAACGTCCCGAGATGGGAGAACATCCTGCGAGACAGCGTGCCCCCTTCCCGGGTCCGGCAGGTGTACGTCTACGTGGGGTCCCCGGAGCGATACCTGGAGGGCCGGCCCATGGCCACCGGCGACCCGCTGCGAGACGCCCTGTCGCGGGTCACCCTCGACGAGCTTCGAAAGGCGAAGGGCCCGCGAGTCTCCTTCCTCCTGGCCGCGATGAACCCGCCGGCTGCGGCTCGAGCCTCCCGGATCGGCGACCGGATCGGTCCGGGGGTGTTCGCCCTGGGACCGCATCCGGAACCGCTTCCCGCAGTTCCGGACCCGCTGCTTCCCTCCTCCCCGTGGATGTTCGTCCTGGCCGGGATCGCCACGCTGGCGCTGCTCGGCGCGGTGGGCCTGGGCTGGTCAAGAGCGGCGGTCGGGCCGGGTCTCGCCTCGCTCGGGCTCGCCCCCGCCTTCGGTGCCGCCGCCCTCATCCTGGGCGCGGTGCTGCTCGACCGGCTGGGGGCGCCCCTCTCCGGCCCGTTCCCGCCGCTGCTCTCAGTCGTCCTCGGAGCGGGCGGCCACGCGGTGGGACGCCGCGGCGGGCGCGGCGTCGAGGTCGAGGTCCCCCAGGAGGTCCGGAACCCCGCCCCGGACTCGAAGATGGAGCAGTAGCCACACCAGGATTGCCAGCAGGACCGGTCCCACCACGTCGTGCCCGATGGCAAGCACCACCGCGTACAGCTGCCGGGTGTGCTGCGGCTCGACCATGGTGTGGAACATCGCCAGCACCGCCGAGAGGCCCACCGCGACGGCCAGCCCGCGCCGCGGGAGGAGCCAGGCCACCGGCAGCACCCACACCACGTACCACGGAAGTAGCACCGGAGCGGCCAGGATGAACACCAGCATGGCCCAACCCCACCCGGCCCCCAGCGCGGCGGCGGGGAGCCCGGGGCTGCGGCGGGCCAACCCCCGGGCCACCATGGCCAGGGCGTAGAGGGCGGCGCCCACCATGGCCAGCCGGATCACGAGCTCGACCGCGGTCCTCCCGCCGCTTCCGCCGAACGTTTCCCCGAGCCCGCCCAGCGTGGCCAGCAGGAGCCGGGTGGGCGTGATCCAGCCCCGGTGGGTGGCCAGGGTCGCGATGCCGAGGGTGGGATCGTGCGTCTGGAAGAACGGAGCGGCGAACGCCGCGGAGACGAGCACCACGATCCCCACGTGCGCCGCGGCCGTTCGAAGGCGGCGGGCGCGCGGAGAGGCGGCGACGATCGCCACGACGGCGAGGACGAGGGCCACGGCCGCGCTGGCCTTGACCAGGGTGCCCACGGTGAGCAGGGCGGTGGCGGCGAGCGCCCGCCGCCCGAGCCCGTCATCCAGGGCCGCGAGCCGGACGTGCCCACCCCGCGACGGGCTCGCTCGAGGGACCAGCAGCGCCAGCGCCCCCGCGATGCACAACGCGACCAGCAGGTCATTGTGGCCACCGGCCACCGCGTAGGCCACGACGGCGGGGTTCCAGGCGAACAGCGCCACGGCGAACGCCTCGCGGCCCGGGGCCAGGCGCCGCGCCAGCCGGCCCACCAGCACCGTGACGCCGACGGAGGCCAGCACGGCCACGACCTTGAACGCGAGCACGATGGTGGCCGGGCTCCGAAACAGCGACGAGAGGAACGACGCCAGCATGGTGAAGGCCGGCCCGTACACCGCCGGCGTCGTGCGCCACACCGGACCGACCAACGCGAACAGAGGGTCGCCCGGGAAGTCCTGCGGCGTGGCCACGTACGGGTTGGCGTGGTGCAGCGCCGCGATCCGCCCGTACATCGCGTAGCTGTACACGTCGCGCGACAGCAGCAGCGGGAGGGCCAGGGTGGCCACCTGGAAGGCGATGCCCAATCCAAGCACCAGCCGCAGGGACAGATGGCCCCGCCAGGCTTCCCGCAGGGCGTACAGGAAGCCCAGCACCGCGAACGCCATGATCCCGATGCCCAGCAGCTCTGCGGCATTCGGGCCCAGACCCTCCAGACCGAGCCCCCGGCTCAGGCCCTCCAGCGGCGCCGCGGGCCCGCCGCCGCGAACCTCGGGCGGGGAGAACGGGCCTGCCCGGAGCCCCGCCACCACGGCGATCGCCAACGCCGCCGCCACCATCCAAAGGACGGCGAGGTCGCTCGAGAAGGAAGACGTCGTGCCCGGCCTGCCACCCTCCCCTCGGCCCGACGGGCCGGGAAGGTCCGGGGCGAGGGCCGCGCCGGTCGGAGGCCCCTGCACGACCGCGACTGTAGCAGCCGGTCCCGGGTGCCCCGGCCCCTCGGGGGCGGGCGGTCCTGGATCAGTGCTGGCCCGGAGGGCACACCACGTATAGGTAGGGGAACGGGTCGACCGCGCCGCCCGTGTTGGCGATCAGCCGGTCGAAGGAGGCGAGCGACTTCGGGTGCCACTCGAAGTGGTCGTGGGGCGAGGTGTGCAGGGCGTCGCCGGTGTTCCCGACGAACCCCACCACGGTCCCCGCGCTCACCTTCCCGAGCGCGCCGTACCCGACCAGGTGTGCCATGTACACGTACCCCTGCGCGCCGTAGACCTTCACCGCGTTCCCGCCGAGCGTGTTGGGGTCCTTGACCGCAACCCCGTCGAACGGCGCCACGACGGGCGTCCCGAGGGCCGCGAAGATGTCGTTGCCGGCGTGCGGGTGATATCCGCCCGCGTACCGGGGAGCCCCGTAGTCGTCGGAATACGAGTACGTCCCCATCACCGGGCAGATCAGGAACGGGAACCCGGCCGGCAGCACGTGCGAGTTGCTGGCCGCGAGCCTGCGGATGGCGGGTGAGAGGGAACGGGCGGCCTGCTCGGACGCTCCCGACGTGGGACTCGTCGCCGGGCTGGAGGCCGGGGTCGACGCCGGGGGATTCCCGTGACCGCCGTGGCCCGCAGGACCCCCCCGACCGGCGTGGCCCGCCCCCGTGCCCTTGGTTCCCGTTCCGGCCCGGGTCAAGGTGGGAGCGGAACCGACCACGGCCGCACCCTGTGGGCCTTGCGCCCCGTCGTCGCCAACTGCCACTTGCGGGCCCTGGTCGCCGACTGCCACTCCCGGGCCCTGGGATGAGGCCAGATGGTAGTCGTGGCTGCGGCTTGGACCGTGGACGCCGCCGAGCTGCCCGCAGCCGGCCCCCAGCACCGCGATCACCGCCGCCACCAGCACACAGCCGACGGCCTTTCCGTTCCGGTTTCCGACCTCTGCCATGGCGGGCCTGCCGGCGGTCCGGACCGCCTCAGGCGGCCCCGGCGCCCCCGGAAGCGACGGGCTCCGACACCGACCGGCCGTCGCGGTCCGCGGTCTCCGGCTCCACCGCTTCGTCCCCGACCGCCCCGTCCCCGACCGCCTCGTCCTCGACCGCCTCGTCCTCGACCGCCTCGTCCCCGGCCGGAGGCACCTCAGCGGTGTGGCTTCCCTTGCCGTTGGCCTCGGCTCCGCCGACCGCGCCGGCGCTCCCCGCGGCTTGGCCACGCCTGGCGTCCTCGCTGCGCGTGGGGCGGCACACCCGGCACTCCGCCAACCCCTGGGACCGGGCCTCGTCCACGGTGATCCGGTCCAGCCCGGCCCGGCCCTTGACCAGCGGACAGTCGAACCGGTGAAACGTCGACGGACCCGCCAGCACCCGGCCGTTCCCATCTCCGGAGTCCTCTGTCTCGATTCCCATGGCCTGGCCGCCCGCCCGAGGCCGCACCGCCATCCCCTGGAAGATCCGGCTCAGCTTCTGCCGCTCGGTCTTGATCTGGGCCAGCATCAGGGTCCCCACGCCGAACAGCACCAGCGCGACCCCGAGGACCCCACCGGAGAGCAGGAACGGAAATTGCTGGTCGACCACGGTCAGGCGGGCCGCCCCGTTCCAGCCGATCGCGATCGAGGCGAACCCGGCCGCGCACACTGCCAGCCCGAACAGCCGCAGATACCGGCCGGGGAACGCGGACGCGTCCGGCTCCGGGGCGGAGGCCGATCCCGCGGGCCCACCCGCGGGGCGGAGCCCCCCGACGGCCGCACTCAATCGGCTCCGCTCCGTTCGGATCTGAGCGATGACCAGCAGGCCCACCCCGAACAGCAGCAACGCGATGCCGGCCGCGCCCCCCGAGATGAGATACGGGAACTGGCGATCGACGCTCTGGTCCTGGCGGATCATCCCGTACCAGCCGCCGCCGATGGCGACGAAGCCGGCGATCACGAACATGGCCCCCAGAACACGGGTGGAGCGGATCTTTGCATCGGGTCGGCTCACGGCGTTCCTCCCCAGGGAACGGAATTGGCGGACTTGGCCTACCCGTTTCGGGCACCGCTCACACGCCTCACACGCCTCAGACGCGTGTCATGCCGAGCCCACCCGAGCGCGCAGAGCTCAGCTGGAGGAGGGAACCGGAGCCGGCGCGCTGGCCGAAGGACCCGGCTGGCCGCTCGGGGCGGCGGACGAGGTCGGAGCGGGAGACGACGATGCCGGGGACGGCGTCGTCTGGGTCGGCGACGGGGACGGCGACGCCGACGCGCTGGGCGAGGGGGAAGCCGACGGCGACGCAGACGGTGAAGACGACGGAGCACCCGTCGTGGGCGCGGAGGTCGGCACGGATGGCGAGGGCAGCGTTGGGGAGATGGAAGGAGTTCGAAGCCCCGGCGACAGGGGGCTGGCCGGCCCGGGGGACGAACCGCCGATCATGGCCAACACCAGCACGAACGCTCCCACCACCAGCAAACCCACCAGCAACGCGACCACCCAGACCGCCCCCGACCTGCGCCGCCGCCGGCGCTGGTCGTCCACCACCGGGACGGGCAGCACGGCGGTGTCCCGAACCGGCCGCGTCAGCACCTGCGTGGACTGCTCCGGGGCCAGCACCGGGGTGGCGGCCACCGCCTCGCCGTGCAGGACCCGCTCCAGGTCCTCCCGCATCTCCTCGGCCGTCGAGTAGCGGTTGGCGGGGTTCTTGGCCATGGCCTTCATCACC
>JALYLZ010000068.1 GCA_030774015.1 Actinomycetota bacterium
CGGCGGCGGCCCGGGCCGCCGGCTCCTGGTCCAGGTCGTTCCCCGAGCTCTCGGCCAGCTCACGGGTCCGCTGGGTCAGGAAGCGCCCGGGCAGCACGGCGTTGACGGTGATGCCCTCCGCCGCGACCTCGCGGGCCAGGGTCTTGAGGTACCCCGTGGCGGCGGCCCGGGCGGCGTTCGACAGGGCCAGCCCGGGGATGGGCTCCTTCACCGACGAGGACGAGATGGCGACGATCCGCCCGTAGGCCGCCCGGCGCATGTGCGGGAGGGCCTCCCGGACCATCCGCACCACCGACAGGAAGTTCAGTTCGATGGCCCGAAGGAAGTCCTCGTCCGTCATGTCGACGGCCCGCCCGGGCGGCGGCCCGCCTGCGTTGGTCACCAGGATGTGGCATCCGCCCAGCGCGTCGGCTGCCTCGCGAACGAACCGGACGGCGTCGTCAGCCCGCGACACGTCCGCCGTGATGGCGACGACGTCCGAGCCGGTGGCCGTGCGGATCTCCTCCGCCGCCATCCGCACCGTCTCGCCGTCGCGGGCGCAGATGGCCACGCGGGCACCCTCTCGGGCCAGCGACAGGGCGGAGGCGAACCCGAGGCCCCGGCTGGCCGCCGCGACCAGGGCCGGGCGGCCGCTCAGCCCCAGGTCCATGCCTCGGCGAAAGGTTCGAACTCCATCCACCCGATATCATGGACCACGTGGACATCCGGACCGAGACCCCCGCCCTGACGGTGACCGAGAAGGCCGCCCGGCGCGTGCGCAGCGTCGCCGAGCGCGAGGGCAAGCCCGGCGCGTACCTGCGAGTGCGGGTGGTGGCCGGCGGGTGCGACGGCTTCACCTACGAGCTCGGGCTGGAAGACCAGCGCGCCGACGGCGACCAGGTCATCGAGGCGTTCGGGCTGGAGGTGCTGGTGGACGGCCGCAGCGCGCCGATCCTCCAGGGCAGCATCCTCGAGTTCAACGACTCGCTCCTGGGCGGAGGGCTGAAGGTCTACAATCCGCAGGCCGTCCACGAGTGCACCTGCGGCAAGTCCTTCGCCATCTAGCCACCTTTTGCCGGCGGCCGGCGGCGATGCCGGTCCCGGTCAGGAGACCGACAGCTCACCCACCATCCCCGACGCCCGGTGGAACTTGCAGTAGAACTCCAGGGTTCCGGACTGGGGGAACGTGACGGTCACCGTGGCGTCCTGCCCCTGCGTGACGTCCTGGTCGATGTTCTGGTCCTCCAGCGAGAAGTTGTGCGTGGTGCTGCCCTCGTTCTCGAGCTTGATGGTGACCTTCTGGCCCGCCGTCCCGGTGATGATGGTCGGGTTGAAGTAGAAGTCGTCCTGCTCGACGGCGATGGAGCTCTGGCCCGAGACGTCCTTGGACCCGTGGTTGTTCGCGGTGTCGCTTCCGATGGTGATGGTCCCGCCCGCGCTGCCCGACTCCGACGGGCCCGTGGACCCACCTGTGGTGGTCTCGCTGTTGCTCGAGCAGGCGGCGCCCAGCAGAACCACCGCCACCAGCACCAGCACCGACTTCCACACCGTCGACCTCATGGCACCTCCCTGACCTCAGCGAATGGAAAGGACGGACCGGAGCACGGTGGGTACTACGGCCGAGGCCCGGATGCGGCTTGGATCGGTTGCGAGAGAGGCCGAACGGCCCGCCTCGCCGGGTCATAGGACCGGACCATCGGGCCAGGCGACCCATATACTGTGCGCACGTGAGCCCCCCCACGGACAAGACGCAATGGCGCGACCTGTACGACGAGGTCGTTGTCTCCGGCCTTTGCACAGGCTGTTCGGCCTGTGTGGTGGTGTGCCCATTCCACGTGCTCGGCTACGAGGACTACAAGCCGGTCCAATTGCAGGAGGAAGGGCCGGACCACTGCTCGCATGGTGACCGGGGCTGCGACATCTGCACCCGGGCCTGTCCGCGGTTCCGGGAATGGGAACCGGAGATCGACCGCGTCCTGTTCGGGCGGACCCGGTCCATCGACGAGGTCATCGGGGTGCACCAGGAGATCGTGCTGGCCCGAGCGGCGGATCCCCGCGTGCTGGCGCAGGGCCAGGACGGCGGGGTCGTGTCGGCGCTGCTGATCTGGGGGCTGGAGACCGGGCAGATCGACGGTGCGCTGACCTCGAAGCTGTCGGCCGAGCGTCCCTGGGACGCCGAGCCCACCGTGGTCACGGACCTGGAGGGCGTGCTGGCCACGGCGGGGTCCCGCTACACCTATTCGGCCAACCCGCTGGCCCTGGTCAAGGCGGCCGAGATGGGCCTGTCGAAGGTCGCGCTGGTGGGCATGTCGTGCCAGGCCAGCGTGACCGGTGCGCTGGAGGCGCGCCGTGTGAACAAGTGGCGCAAGCGGGTGGCGTGGACGTTCGGCCTGCTGTGCTCGAAGTCGTTCACCTACGACGGCCTCATGCAGCACAAGATCCACGACGAGCTCGGGATCGGCTGGGACCGGATCGCTCGCATCAACGTGAAGGGCAAGGTCATCGTGTACACGACCGATGGCGACGTCGTGAACATCCCCCTCAAAGAAGCCCGGACGTGGACCCGGCCGGGATGCACGATGTGCCCCGACTTCGCGGCCGAGCACGCCGACATCTCCTTCGGCGGCCTGGGCCAGCGGGAGGGATGGACCCTCACGATCATCCGGTCCGACCTCGGGCTCGACGTCTGGCGCCGGGCCGTGGAGGCCGGCGTGGTGGAGTGGCGTCCCGGCCACGAGGACCCCGAGGCCATCGCGCTGATGGAGAAGCTCGCCGCGAAGCAGCGGGAGCGCTGGCCGGTGGACCGGCTTCCCGAGGAGTGGTCGTTCCCCGGGGCTCACGCCAACGGGAAGGTCGGCGGCGGCGTCCCGGCGACGGAGATCGCCGGGCCGACGGTGCCCGCCCAGCGGCCGTCCTGAGCCCGGCTCAGCGCAGCGCGGCCATCGGCATCGCGCTGGGGCGGCGCCGGCTCGACGTCCCGGTCCGTTCCACCGCCTCCTCGAGCGCCCGCTCCAGGATGTGCGCGCCGGCGAAGCCCGGGAGCTCCGCGATGGTCTCGTCCATCTCGCGCGCCGCCGCGAGCCCCGACTCGTCCCCGAACAGCGAGACCACCACGAAGTCGGTCTCCTTCCGGGGCCGAACGCCGGTGCCGACGGGCGCCCAAACGCGCTCCATGGCCCACCGGGTCACCCTTCGGGCCCGAGGGCTCCGGGCCAGGCGCAGCCGGGCCTGGGCGCGGTAGAAGGCGAAGTGGCGGCGCTCGTCCTTGATGATCCGCGACAGCAGGTCCACCAGGACCGGATGCTCGGTCCGGTCGACGATGCGGTGGTACGCGGAGAGCGTGATGAGCTCGTTCACCGCCCCCCATGCCATGTGCAGGGCCACGAAGTCCTTGACCAGCAGCGACCCTGCCATCGACGCGAGGTGGGAGGCGTAGCCCTTCCCGGTGAGCTTGCGCCGGATCCAGGAAACCCGGGCCCGCCGGGACGGATACGGGGCGTCGCCCCGGACGGCCTCATGGTCGGGGGCCAGCCGGTAGCCCGCCTCACCGAGGAAGCGGCTGAAGGCCTCGCCGTGCCAGAGCTCCTCGTATACCCAGCAGGACAGGAACGCCGTGACCTCGGGATCGACCGCCGCCGAGGTGGCCAGGAGGTCGCGCAGGTAGATCACTGTGTGCGTCTCGATGTCCATCATGTAGGCGAGGCATCGAGCCTCCGCCACCGAAAGCGGATGGTCCTTCACCCGGTGCCAGGCAACCCCCTCGAGGTCCACCTTCTTGGACGCGCGGAGATACCTGTCCAGATCGAAGCCTTCCACCGGATCCCTCCCACGGGCGTCTTCCAGCGAATTATCGCCGGGAATTCGCACCGGGCCTAGGTCCGGATCAAGGGTCCCGGGGAACGGCCCCCGGGGCGAGGTCAGCCTGCGGTGCCCCAGTTCGCCACGACGGGATGGTCCTTCTCGGACGGGCCGACCTGCGCGGCGCCTCCGGGCGAGCCGATGCCGCTCACCGTGTCGCTGAAGAACTCGGCGTTGATCGGGGTGAACTGCTTCCACTCCGCGGGAACGTCGTCCTCGTAGAAGATCGCGGTGACCGGGCACACCGGCTCGCACGCGCCGCAGTCCACGCACTCGTCGGGCTGGATGTAGAGCATCCGGCCCCCCTCGTAGATGCAGTCGACCGGGCACTCGTCGACGCATGAACGGTCCTTCACGTCGATGCAGGGCTCGCAGATGGTGTAGGTCACGAGAGTTTTCCTCCTATGGACCGTGTTGACCGTGTAAATAGGAGTCTACTCCCGGATGCACGGGGCGCAACCCGCCTGCCACGGGCGTTGCCTACGCCTCGAGGGCCGACGAGGGAGCCGCGGCCAGGACCGTCCCCATCATGGACGACACGGGGTCCCGGCCCGGGACCGGGTACACGATGGGGAGGTCGGCGCCGGCGGCCCGGTAGGCGTCGAGCCGAGCCCTCGCCGCTTCCGGATCACCCACCAGGCACAGTTCCCGGACCAGCGCTTCCGGGACCTCGGCCGGGCGCCCCGACGCCGCGGCACGGGCCGCGGACGCCGCGTCGTCCCCCAGGCCCATCGCCTCCAGCTGGCTCCGGTAGTGCGGCATGAGCGCGTACTGGCCCGCGGCCCCCTTCAGCGCCTCGATCGCCACGGGTTCTTCGTCAGCCAGGTTGGCGCGCACGTATACCGCGATGGTGACCGCAGCGGGGTCTCGGCCCGCCCGCGTGGCGGCGTCGGCCACGACGTCCCGGGCCCGGGCCACGCGCTCCGGCGTGCACCAGTTCAGCAGGACACCGTCCGCGATCTCTCCGGCCAGGGCGAAGGACCGCTCCCCCAGGGCCGAGATCCAGATGGGCGGGGCGGGATCGGGAACCAGAGCGAGCTCGGCCCGTTCCCCCGGGGCGTCGGGAGGCGTGAACGGCAGTCCGGCCACCGCCGTGCGTACCGCCACGACGTAGCTCCGGAGGCGCTCCAGGGCGCCGGGCCCGGGCGGTCCCGTGCCGAGGCCGAGGACGAGCCGTCCGCCGGACAGCTCCTGCACCGTGGCCGCTCCCATGGCCGTGACCGTGGCTCGGCGAGTGTGCATCGGGACGATCCCGGTTCCGAGGTGAAGCCGGTCGGTGGCGTGGGCTAGGGCGGCCAGCGTGGAGAACGCCTCCCGTCCGCTGATCTCGGGGACGAAGCAGGCTTCGTACCCCGTCTCCTCCGCGGTCCGGACGATCTGGACGAAGTCGTGCCAGGGGATGGGCTCTCGGAGCGACACGCCCGTCGCCTGGCCGCGTTGCGCGTTCTGCATGCCGTCTGCCATCGTCGCATGCCGTGCGGCCGGTGCGGTTTCCAACCGAGGACGGCGTGGAGCTGGCGGGCGAGATCCACGACGCGGAAGGCACGCCTCGCGGCTCGGCCGTAGTGTGCCACGCCCATCCCCGGCACGGCGGCAGCAAGGATCACCCCCTGCTGTGGGCCGTCCGGAGCGCCCTGGTCCGCCGCGGCCTGTCGGTCCTGGCCTTCAACTTCCGCGGGATCATGGGGTCGGGAGGCTCGTTCGGCAGCGGCGTGGACGAGCTGCTCGACCTCCGCACCGCGGTGGGACGGGTGCGCGAGGAGGCGCCGGCCCCCACCCTGGTGGCGGGGTGGTCGTTCGGCGCCAGCGTGGCCCTGCGGGAGGCGGTCCAGGACCGGCGCGTCGCGGGACTGGCCCTGGTGGGCTTCCCGCTTTCGGAAACCTCCGTGGCGCTGCCCCCACCGCCGGATCGCGAGGAGCTGGCCGCGCTCGATCGCCCGGTCCTGTTCGTGGTGGGGAGGGCCGACCAGTTCTCGCCGCTCCCGGAGCTTCGGCGGCTGGCCCGCCGGATCCCCGGAGCCGAGATCGCCGTCATCCCGGACACCGATCACTTCTTCTGGAAACGGGAACGAGAGGTGGCGGACCGGATCGGCGTCTTCGCCCAGAAGCTGCTCGGCTGACCGAGCGGCCGGTTGGCTCCGAGAGCCCGGGGGCAGACTCGAAGCATGATCCTGGTCGGGACGAGCGGATGGCAGTACCGCGACTGGAAGGAGCGGTTCTACCCCCCCGGCCTTCCCCAGCGGGAGTGGCTCAGGTTCTTCTCCGAACGATTCCCCACGGTCGAGGTCAACAACTCCTTCTACCGGCTTCCCACGGAGGAGACGTTCGGGCGGTGGCGGGAGGTGTCCGCGAACCGCTTCGTCGTGGCGGTGAAGGCCAGCCAGTACATCACCCACATCCGGAGGCTCCGGGAAGCGGCGGACGCCGTCGAGCCCTTCTGGAGCCGGGCCCGGAAGCTCGGGCCGAAGCTCGGGCCGGTGCTGTTCCAGCTGCCCCCGCGGTTCGGCGTGGACATCGAGCTCCTCCGCGCGTTCCTGGGGATCCTTCCCCGGGACATGCGGGCGGCCTTCGAGTTCCGAGACGATTCGTGGCGGACGCCCGAGGTCCACGAGGCGCTCGACCGGGCCGGCGCGGCCTCCGTGCTGGCGGACCGCCCCGGATGGCGCGTGCCCACCGTCGTGACCGGCGGGTGGAGCTACATCCGGTTCCATCAGGGCCGGCCGTTCGCCCCCGGCTACACGCGCGAGAAGCTCCGGCGATGGGCTGATCGCATCGCCGGAATGGACGCGACCGACGTGTACGTCTACTTCAACAACGACACGGGGGGTGCGGCCGTTCGGGACGCCGCCACGCTGATCGACCTCCTCGAGGACACCGGGCTCGCCGTGGTTCGGCAGCAGGGATCGCCCTCGACGAGAGAGTGAGTGCCGGGATCAGTGGTAGACGATGACCGAGGTCCCCACGGGGTCGAGCCCGTACATCCACGTCGCGGCCCAGATGGGGATGCGGACGCACCCGTGGCTGGCCGCGTAGGTCGGGACGTCCGAGTACCCGTGGATGGCCCGGCCGTTGTCGAAGAAGCTCGAGTAGTACATCAGCTTGTCGTTGTAGCCCGGCTCCTTCAGCCACACGTTGAAGTGGCCGTCGTGCGTGGGCGTGCTGGGCTTCCCCGTGGAGACGTGCAGGATGTCGGTGACCTTGCCGTCGTTCACCACGAACAGGACCTGGAGGGTCTGGTTCACCTCGATGTGGAACACGGGCTTCGTGAACCGGGGCTTGGGGATCCGGGGGTCGGCCAGGGCCCGCCACACCGACGAGTCGACGGTGGTCACTCGGTCGAGCTCCTGGACCTTCCGGAACGCCATCACCGCGTCGGCGGTCCGGGAGTCGTACGTGCCGTCCGTGGAACCCTCCAGGTGGTACCCCAGCTCCGCCAGGCGCTCCTCGAGGGCGCGGACGACCGGCCCGCTCGAGCCGACGTGGAGCGACTGGGCACCCGCCGCCGCCGGCGAGGACAGGACCGTGACCGGCGCATGGTCCGGGTCGGAGAACGACGCGCGAACCCGATAGGTCCCGGGCTCGCCGACCGGCACCTCGGTGGAGTACGAGCCTCCATCCTGGAGGGCCACGGTCCGCTGGAGGACCCGGCGTGACCCGTTCAGCAGCGTGAGGTCCACCTTCCCACCGGGAACGAGCGGCCGGACCTTCCCCCGGACCACGGCCGTCCCGAACACGTGCACCTCGGTCAGGCGGACGGTCAGGAGCGGACGGACCCGAAGCTTGATGGTGGCGCTGGAGATCCCGCCGTACTCGGCGTGCGCCCACACGTTCCCCCGGGGGGCGTACTGCGTCGAGTACTTGCCCTGCGTGGCCGTGGTGGTGGTGGCCAGCACGTTCCCGGACCGGTCCGCGATGGTCACGGTCTGGCCGGCGTGCCAGGGAGTGATCCGCCCCGACAGCGTCATGGGCTCGCCGAAGGTGACCACCGGCGGCGAGGCCAGCAGCGACACCGACGGGGCGGCGGCGGCCTGGGCGGGGAGGGCCACCAACGACAGGGCGGCCAGCAGCGCCGCCACCCGTCCGGCCGGCACGGCGACGACGTTGCGGGCGCGAGTTCGCACCATTCCTCCTGATCTCGTGGTTTCCGGGCCGGCCGACGAGGCCGGACCCGTATCTTCAGGGGTGGGCGGCCAGATTTCCACCCCTCGTTTGGCGGAAGCGAAATGCCGGGCCACCGGCTAGGGTGCCCCGGTGATGGAAGCAGGGGCCGACCCCGCGCCTCGCGGGGGGCCATGAGGGGGCGGCACGCCCGGGCCGGCCTCCCCGTCGGAGTCCTCGTCGCCGTGGTGGTCGCGGTCGCGGTCGCGGCGTCGGTCATCGCGCTGACCCGCCACGGCGACCGGTCGGTCCAGGCGGGGGCCTCCGCCTCGCCGGGCGGCGGCTCGGACGCCTCGCCGACGCCGGCCCCCACCCCGCAGCCGACCCCGTCACCCTCGGCTGCGCTGCACGTACCCGGGCCGATTCCCGGCTACTTGCTGATCGCCGACCGCGGCAACGACCGGATGCTCCTGGTGAACAGCCGCAAGGACGTGCTGTGGGCCTACCCCCGGCCGGGGACGACCCCGGCCGCGCCCTTCAACTTCGACGACGACACGTTCTTCACCCCGGGCTGGCATTCGATCATCAGCAACCAGGAGGAGCAGCAGACCATCCAGGTCATCTCGTTCCCCGGCAGGGACATCCTGTGGAGCTACGGAACGGTGAACGTGAAGGGCAGCTCACCGGGGCTGCTGC
Organism: Actinomycetota bacterium; assembly: GCA_030774015.1. Classification (NCBI taxonomy): domain Bacteria; kingdom Bacillati; phylum Actinomycetota; species Actinomycetota bacterium. The sequence goes on from JALYLZ010000068.1 coordinate 8,632, forward strand.
ACACCCCCGACGACGCCTACATGCTCCCGGACGGGACGGTCACGGTGGCCGACGTGGGGAACTGCCGGGTCCTGTTCATCTCGCCAGCGAAGAAGATCACCCGGCAGATCGGGACGACCGGCGCGTGCGGGCACGATCCGCCACGGCTGGTCTCCGCACCCAACGGCGACACGCCGCTTCCCGGCGGGGGGACCATCGTCACCGAGATCAACGGCTCGTGGGTGGACGGCATCGGCGCCCACGGGAAGCTGCTGTGGGCCTTCCAGGCGCCCGTCCGGTACCCCTCCGACGCACAGTGGCTGGGCAACGACCGGGTCCTGCTGGCGGACTACTCCTCGCCCGGGCACGTCCTGGAGATGACCACGAAGGGCAAGGTGCTGTGGGAGTACGGCCCGAGCTCCGGTTCCGGCGCGCTGGACCATCCATCGCTGGCCCTCCCCCTGCCCAACGGGCTGGTCGCGGTGAACGACGACTACCGGCACCGGGTCGTCCTGATCGACCCCAAGCAGGACCGCGTCGTGTGGCAGTACGGCCACACGGACGTCGCCGGGACGGCTCCCGGATACCTGAACACGCCGGACGGCATGGACTTCCTGCCCTTCGCCGTGGCCATGCGGATGCCCCAGATCCGGAGCCTGGTGCTGCGGGCATCTCCCACCCCGACCCCGACCCCGTCCCCCGGCACGGGTCCGGTGGCGATCACGGCCGCGAAACCGCTCCCCGCCCCGGTGCAGCGAGCGGTGGCGGTCTGGTCGGGCGGCACCATCTACGTGGGCGGGGGGCTCAGCGCGTCCGGACAGTCCGTGAACGGCGTGTTCGCGCTGGACCCTGGCAGCGGCAAGCTGAGCTCGCTCGGGTCGGTTCCGGATCCGTTCCACGACGCCGCCGGGGCCGTCCTGAGCGGACGGCTCCTGGTCTTCGGCGGGGGATCGAGCGCGAGCACCGACGTGGTACAGGCCTTCGACCTGGGCACGGGCCAGGGCTCGGTGGCCGGCCACCTCCCGCACGCGCTGTCGGACCTGGCCGCCGCGACCGTCGGCGGCACCGTCTACCTGGTCGGCGGCTACGACGGCGCCACGCCCCAGAGCACCATCTACTCCACCACCGACGGTGTGCACTTCACCCAGGCCGGAACCCTCCCCACCGGGCTTCGCTACGCGTCGGTTGCCGCCTCCGGCAGCGACCTGGTCATCGCGGGCGGGGTGTCCTCGGCCGGGCCGGTCTCCACGGTTTACCGGTTCGACAGCACCAGCGGAAACGTATCGGTCCTGGGCCACCTGCCGTCGGCCCTCGGTCACGCGGCGGCGGTGGCGCTGGGAGACCGCGTGTACGTGATCGGCGGCCTGGACGCGGGAGGCCACGCCGTGCGGACCGTCTTCCAGGTCGACCCGGCGGGCGGGACCGTCACGCGGCTGGCCGATCTCGCCCGAGCGGTGTCCGACGCCGCCGTGGCGGGCACCTCCACCGAGGCCTGGCTGCTGGGCGGCTGGGACGGCCGGGCCCTGGCCCAGGTCCTGCACGTGCGCCCGCGCTGACGTCGGGCCCGCAACCCCCGCTGTCGGCGCGCTGATGAGGCACGCTTCCGGAGCGCTCAGCCGGCGCTGCTAGGCTCGCCGGGATGGGCACGTCCGGACCGCCCGAGCTGGAACAGGGCACCCCCACCCGAGACCCATCCTCCTCCCGGGCGGCCCGGGTCGGGAAGACCCTCCGGGGGCTGGCTGTCGACGTCTCGCCGCTCCGGTCGTACCGCGACTACCGGCTCCTGTGGTCCGGCGAGCTGATCTCCGAGACGGGGCACCAGATGTACCACGTGGCGATCTTCGTCCAGGTGTTCCAGCTGACCCGCTCGGCCTCCGCCGTGGGGTTGGTGGGGCTGGTGGAGCTGGTGCCACTGGTGCTCATGTCGATCGCGGCGGGCGGGATCGTGGACGCGGTCGATCGCCGAAAGCTGTGGCTGGGGATGCAGTTCGGCTTCGCCGCGTGCTCGACCCTGCTGCTGGTCAACTCGCTGTTCCCGCACCCGCCGCTCACGCTGATCTACGTCGGCGCCGGGCTGAGCGCGGGCCTGGCGGGCATCGCCTCCCCCACCCAGGCCGCCATGACCCCGTATCTGGTCTCCCGCCGGGACCTACCGTCGGCCATCGCGCTGAACCAGGTCATGTGGAACTCCACCGCGATCCTGGGCCCCGCCGCCGGCGGGGTCGTCATCGGTGCGTTCGGCCTGCCCTGGGCCTACGGCATCGACGTGATCACGTACGGCGCGACCATCACCGCGGGCATGCTGATGCGGCCGATGCCACCGGCCGGGGAGGAGCACCGCGCCTCCGGGATCAGCGCGATCCGGGAGGGCTTCGCCTACCTCAAGGGTCGCCGGGTGCTCCAGTCCACCTTCGTCATCGACCTGGTGGCCATGGTCTTCGGGATGCCGCGGGCCCTGTTCCCCATCCTGGCCGTCACGCAGTTCCACGCCGGGCCGGAGATCGTCGGCGTCCTGTTCTCGGCCCTGGCCGTGGGCGCGCTGGGCGGGGCGCTGACCGCCGGATGGGTGGGAGGTGTCCGGCACCAGGGCCGGGCCGTGATCGTGGCCGTGGCGCTGTGGGGAGCCGGCATCGTGGCCTTCGGCTTCGCCGGGAACAACCTGCCGCTGGCCGTGGTGCTGCTGGCAGCGGCCGGCGCGGCGGACGTCATCTCGGCGGTCTTCCGCTCGGCCATCCTCCAGCTGTCCGTACCCGACCAGCTGCGGGGGCGGCTCTCGGCCATCCACATCCTGGTGGTCACCGGCGGGCCCCGGCTGGGCGACTTCGAGGCGGGCATGGTGGCCCAGGCGTTCACCCCGTTCATCTCCGTGGTCTCGGGGGGCGTTGCCTGCCTGGCCGGCGTCGCGGCGATCGCCGTGGCCGTCCCCCAGTTCTGGCGCTACCAAGCCGGAACGCCGGCCTGATCGCCCGGATGGGCTCGCCGGGAAGGCGTTCGTGAGGTCCCGGTACCCACACCTGGCCGTGTCGTACCCTTCGACCATGGCCGGGATGACCGAGGACCAGATCCGCGAGGCCCTGGCCGAACTCCCGGGGTGGCGATACGAACGGGGAGAGATCTTCAAGCAGTACAAGTTCCCCTCGTTCCTGGATGCCATCGCGTTCATCGACCGGCTGGCGGACGCGGCCGAGGAGGCCAACCACCATCCGGACCTGGAGAACCACTACAACCGGGTCCGGGTGGCCCTGCACACGTGGTCCGAGGACGGCGTGACCGAGAAGGACATCGCCCTGGCCCACCGGATCGAGGCGATCGAGGAGCCGGCGGGCTTCTAACCCAGCGGAGACTTCACCCTCACCGGTGGTCGGGCTCCCGAGGGTTCGGTACGGAGCCGCCTGGCCGCAGCACGAGCTGGTCGTGCGGCTCCACGACGTCGATCAGCCCGGACAGGCCCTGCTGCACCAGCAGCTCGAACCCGTCCGCCTGCACCCGTTCGTCGCCCTCCTCGGGCTGGTCCGTCAGCGCGAAGCGGACGGCCGCTCCTTCCCGGAACATCCGCACGGTGGCGTCCGGGTTGAAGCGGCGGGCCGCCTCGTGGCTCCGGCGGAGGATCTGCACCGCCCAGTCGGTGAACTCGACGCTCATCGCACCCATGCTGCCACAGCGAGCGCCCGAACGGCCGTGCTCGGGTTGCCGCGGCCCGATGCCGGGGGCCATACTTCCGCGGGTTTCCCCGAGCCCGGAGTCCCCAGACGACATGAGACCGATGAGCGTGCCCTTATGGCCTTTCCTCCCCGCCGCGCGCGGAGCCTGTGGGCCTACTTCCTGGCGGAGCGACGGACCCTCCGCCAGGGCCTTGCCGCGCTCCTGCTCTCGACCGCCGCGGGCCTCGTCGCCGGCATAACGCTCGGCTCCATCTCCAAGACGCTGGTCCTGCTTCCGTCGCTGTTCATCCTCATCCCGGCGGCCGTCGGGATGAAAGGGACCATCTTCGGCGCGATCGGGGCCCGCCTGGGAACGAGCACGCACGCCGGACTGTTCGAGGTGAGCTGGGACCGGCGCGGCGTGCTGTTCCAAAACGTCTACGTCGGGGTCATCACGACGTTCTCGTCGTGCCTGTACCTGGCCGCGCTGGCCCGGCTGTCCGCGCTCGCGTTCGGCCTGCGCTCCATCTCGTTCTTCGACTTCGTCACCATCTCGGTGATCGGCGGCGTGCTGGGGTCCGCCGTGGCCATGGCCCTCACCATCGGGCTGTCCCTGGTGGCGGTGCGCCGGGGCTACGACCTGGACGCCGTGTCCACCCCCATCGTCACGGCCTCCGGCGACATGGTCACCATCCCGTCGCTGTTCCTGGCCACGTTCATCGTCCGCGACGCGCACATCGTCTCCACCGTCGTCGCGTCGACCTCGATCGTGGTGTGCCTGTACGCGACGGTCCGCGGGTTCCTGACGGGACTGCCCCTGGCCCGGCGAGCCATCCTCGAGATGACCGGGGTGATCGTGCTCACACCGCTGCTGGACATCCTGGCCGGGACCCTGGTGGAGCCGCGGATCAACCGCTTCCACGAGTTCCCGGCGCTGCTCGCGATCATCCCGCCCCTGGTGTCGAACGCCGGGGCGCTGGGAGGGATCCTGTCCTCGCGGCTGTCCTCCAAGCTCCACCTCGGTCTTCTGTCGCCGAGGGCCCGGCCCGAGGGCGCCGCGCTGCTGGACGGTGCGCTGGTGTTCGTGACCGGCGCGGTCGTGTTCACGGTGGTCGGCGTGATCGGCTACGTGTACGGCCTGTTCGTGGGGAAGTCGCTGGGGGCGGGGGTGATGATCGGCGGCACGCTCCTGACCGGCATGATCGCCACGGTCGTCGCCATCGTGGTGGGGTACTACGTCGCCGTGCTGTCGGCCAGGTTCGGCCTGGACCCGGACAACCAGTCGGTCCCCGTGATCACCAGCGCGATGGACCTGGCCGGCGTGCTCTCGTTCCTGTTCGTTCTGTCACTATTGGGGGTAGTCACGCATGGCTGATCCGGAACCGCCAAGGAACGTCAAGGAGCTGCTCGTCGAGGCGAAGGATGCCTCCGAGCTGATGGTCGACCTGGCCTACGGTGCCGTCTTCTTCAACGAGGAGGACCTGGCCGAGGAGGTCGAGAAGCTCGAGAGCCGCATGGACGGCTACCTCCGCCGGCTCCGCGAGGTGGCCATGCTGGCCGCCCGCAGCCCCGAGGACGCCGAGGCCATGGGCGGGGTGCTCCACATCGCGGCGGCCATCGAGAAGATCGGCGACGCCGCTTCCGACATCGCGCGGGTGGTGCAGGCCAAGCTCGGGATTCCCGACGCATTGCGCCGCGACCTCCGGCACGCCGACGAGATCGTGGGCCGGGTGAAGGTCCGGGAGGGCTCCACCGCCATCGGGCAGTCGCTCCGCGAGCTGATGCTGCCATCCGAGATCGGCGCGTGGCTGATCGCGGTTCGGCGGGGAAGCGAGTGGGAGTTCGACCCGCACGGCGAGACCGTGATCACCGACGGGGACGTCCTGCTGTTCCAGGGTCCCGAGGAGAGCGTGAACCTGATCCGCCAGGTCGCCGGCGCGCCGCCGCTGCCGCCCGGTCCCGACTACGAGAGCCCTCCGCTCGACGAGCTGGACCGGGCCGTGGACATCCTGGTGGAGATGAAGAACTCGGCGGAGGTGGCCGTGGGCCTGGCCTACTCGGCGCTGCTGTTCAACGACCCCGCCCTGGCCGCCGAGGTGGCCACGCTGGAGGCCCGCAGCGACTTCCTCCACGACGAGCTGGAGTCCTGGGTCCTGAAGGCCGCCCCCGAGGCCCGCAACTCCGACGAGCTCCGAGGCTTGCTCCGGCTGGGCTACGCCAGCGAGATGATCTTCGACGCCGCGCGCGACATGACCTGGCTGGTCGAGCACGGCGAGGAGCTCCACCCGGTGGTCCGCATGGCTCTGGAGGAAACGGAAGAGGTGGCGGTGGAGACCATGGTCGAGGCGGGCTCCGCGGCCGAGGGGCACTCGCTGAAGCAGCTAGCGGTGGAGACCGAGACGGGGATGCTCGTGCTGGCCGTGCAGCGGGGCCGCCGGTGGATCTACCGGCCCCGGGCCCGCTTCGAGCTCCAGGCCGGCGACCGGGTCATCTCCATCGGCCCAGAGGAAGGCGCCGACGAGCTGGCCAAGCTGTGCGCCACACCCGCCGGCGCGTTCCGGGAATCGTAGCGGCGACCGGTCGATCTACCGTCGATCGCCCGCAGCGCCGCGGGGCTACCGCGCGAGGGCGGTGAGGCGGCGGAGCGCGGGGGGCATGGAGAAGTGCACGTTCTCCTTGCGGACGCGGATCTCCTCGACCTCGATGGCTCCCTTGCTGCCCAGCCAGGCCACCATACGATGCACGAGCCATTCCGGCGCCGACGCGCCTGAGGTCAGCCCCACGACCTCGGCGCCCTCCAGCCAGGCCGGGTCGACCTCGGTCTCGTCGTCCACCAGGTGGGCCGGCGTGCCCACCTCCCCTGCCACCTCGGCCAGGCGACGGGAGTTCGACGAGTTACGCGACCCGATCACCAGCACCACGTCGGAGCGGCGGGCGATCTCCTTCACCGCATCCTGGCGGTTCTGGGTGGCGTAGCAGATGTCGTCCTTCGGCGGCCCCTGGATCTGCGGGAAGCGCTGCCGGAGGACCTCGATGATCTCGTTGGTCTCGTCCACCGAGAGCGTGGTCTGGGTGAGGTAGGCCACGTTGTCCGGGTCGGGAACCCGGACCCGCCGCGCCTCCTCCGGGCTGCCCACCAGGACGATTCTCTCGGGGGCCTGCCCGCTCGTTCCAACGACCTCCTCGTGCCCGGCGTGCCCGATCAGCAGGATGGTGCGGTCTTCCCGGGCAAAGCGCTGGGCCTCCAGGTGCACCTTCGTGACCAGCGGGCAGGTGGCGTCGATGACCGCGAGGCCCCGGGCCTCCGCGTTCGCGTGCACCTCCGGCGCGACGCCGTGTGCCGACAGCACCACCAGTGACCCCTCGGGGGCCTCGGCCTCGTCCTCCACGAACACGGCGCCCTTGGCCTCGAGCTCCCGGACCACGTGCAGGTTGTGCACGATCTGCTTCCGCACGTAGACGGGTGGACCGTGCGTGGCCAGCGCCTGCTCGACCGTATCCACGGCGCGTTCCACCCCGGCGCAATACCCGCGGGGTGCCGCCAGCAGGATCTTCTTCAGCACGGCTCCATCGTACCCTCGCCGCCCGTTTCGGAGCCCCGAAGTGCCTGGTCAGGGGCGGCTGCCACGAATTCTCCATCTATCGTTTGTCGTAACAAAATACGTCGTACGACGTTGTCACTCGGCGATCCCCCTCCATATACTCGGCGCGCCCGAATCCCATCTCACCCCTCCAACTGCCCTTCCGCCTCCGCGTGCCCTCGGCGTGCCTGGCGAGGGTCCGGAGGGCCGGACGGGGGGACAACAGGTCGGACGTCGACGAGAAGGAGGAGGTGATCCAACACCCACGACCTACCGCGGAGCTGCCGGAGGCCGATAACTCCGCTGCCCCTCCGCGGGGGTGAAAACGCGTATGGATCATATGAACTCACGGCGCCGCCGGACGGTGGTGGCGCTGACCTTGACCGCGCTCCTGGTGCTCGTGCCCGCCACCACCGCCGGAGCACACGGAAACGTGTCCCGGTGGTGGCAGCTCGATCCCATCGTCTGGCACGAGGGGTGGCACCACAGCAAGTCCCTGGAGGCCGCCTACACCAGGTGGCAGCGCAATCACCCCCACGCCGGCAGGTACAAGCGGAGCGAGTTCTCCCACGTCCTTCGCCACCGGTGGCGGATGCAGCACTTCCACGAGGCCGTGTCCCACCAGGCCGGCCTGGCCACCTACTACGACCAGACCGGCACCATCGGCGCCTGCGGCGTCCCCCTTCGCGGGATGTACGCGGCCAGCCGAACCCTCCCCTGCGGCTCGCTGGTGTCCGTGCGGCACGGCGACCGATACGTCTTCGTCCAGGTCCTCGACCGTGGCCCCTTCGGGAGCCGGGCCCGGATCCTGGACCTGTGCCCGCAGGCCTTCCGGAAGCTCGCGCCGCTCGGCGCGGGCGTGATCCCCATCCGGTCGGTCAAGCTTCGAGAGACCTGACCAGCCTGGCCCCTCGGCCCGG